>JAUTWY010000267.1 GCA_030838305.1 Acidobacteriaceae bacterium | reverse complement strand
CCTGGTAAATCTTGTTCCGTTTTCGTAACGACTCGCAACAATCCGGGGCGAGAGTCAATAAATTCAAATAAGATACGCGCCTTCCCTCAAGTTGCTTCCCAACACAGCGGTGCTCAGCCCGTGTGATTGGCACCCGCTTCTCGCCATTTTTTTGTGAGAAGCGGGTTGGTTCATAAGAAGTCTTGCCTCGCTCGGAGATAACGGAGAAATCAGTATGCCGACCTGGAGGTGGATGTATATTGCGCCCATCAGCCTCCTTTGTGTCGCCGCCGAATTGACCATCATGTTTGGCTTTCACTGGAAGGCAATCGGGGGCGTGGCTTCGGCGCCGGAAGAACTTACTGGTAAGTTTTATGTATTGGTAGCCTTGATGGTGGGCCAGGCGGGGCTATGGGGGTATCTTGCGTCTCTGTGTGGCGAGTGGGTCCAGCAAACCTGGTTGGTGTGCAAGCAAGGCCCCTCGCTGAAAGCCCTGCCGTGGCATTACCGGGGCGCTATCCTAACCCGGTTCGCATTTGTGTGGATGGCAATTGGTGTCTGGTATTTCATCGTCAGGAAGGTTCAGCCAGTCTGGAACCTGGGACCTTATCAAGACCAGATCAACATTCGGGACGCTGGATTGCTGGGCTTTGTGGTGGGTGGTTTAGGGGTTTCGGCGATGTGGGTGGTCGAGATCGCGGTGTACAGTTCCCGTCCAGCGGTCCCTGCGAAAGTCAACAGGGAGCAACTTGCTTGCTATCTGGAGCTTCGCCAATACCTGGCCAATTTTTTGACGGTCACTGGGATCGTACTCACGCTCGGCACTCTGAGTCTCAATGCCAGCAGAGACTTCGTCAAGACAGCCAGTGAACGCAACTTTTTTCCACACGATCTGATAGCCGTATTTGGCGGGGTGTTTACGGTTTTGCTGGGCATGGCTTATGCGCCGGCCTATCTTGCGCTTCGGACCTTCGGGTCTGACGTCCGCGATTCCATCGTTCCTGGAGTACTGCCTGATTCGAAAGCAGAGGAGAAAGACGGGGGAGTCGAGTCGGTCGAAAAATGGGCTGAAAATCGCGAGAAGCTTGATGGCCTTCTGCAGCTGCAAATCCGCGATTGGAGGAGCTTTGGTCCGCAGGTTGCGATTGTGGCTCCGCTGGCCACGGGTCTCGCCTCGCGTTTGCTTGGCGGCAAATAAGCAGGGAGTCAGTATGTTGCGTCACCTCCTTCTGGCAGCGCTGGTGTTCGAATTGTCGGGAACAGTGAGCGCTGCCGAGCTGAAGCCAGCCACGGTTGCGGCTTTCGATCACTATGTTCAGCTCTCGGAACAACGCATGGCCACAGAAATGCCGGGAACATTCTTGCTGATCGACAGCCTTCCGGCTGAACCGCGTGACGCCGGCTACATCCGGCTGCGGGCAGGAGAAGTGGTCACGGACCGACTCGACACACTTGAAAATGGCAAGCCGATACCAGTCCCGAGCGGCTTGATCCACCATTGGCGCGGTTTATCTTTCGTCAAGGGAACCACGCTGAAGAAGACGCTGGCATTTCTCCAGGATTACGACCACCAGGACAAGTATTATGCGCCAGATGTGCAGCGCTCCAAGTTATTGCTACACAACGGTGACGACTTCAAGATTTTCCTGCGCTTGCGCAAGCACAAGGTTGTGACCGTAATTCTGAACACGGAATACGACGTGAAGTACACAACCCTTGATCGGTCGCACTCGATCAGCAGTGCCCGCAGCACACGGATCGCGGAAGTAGAAAGTGCCGACCAGCCGGATGGAGCGGAGAAGCCGGTCGGCAACGATAGCGGCTACCTCTGGAGGTTGTACTCTTACTGGCGCTTTTATGAGCGGGATGGCGGCGTCTACATACAGCTTGAGGCCATCTCTCTGACCCGCGGCATTCCTGCCGGATTCGGATGGCTGGTTCGTCCGTTTATTACCAGCATTCCACAGGAATCCCTGACATTCACCTTGACTCATACGAGAGATGCCCTACAGAAACCGTGAAGTTCCTGTCTTGACCCTCAGATCGGCTTGCCCCGGAAAAAGTAGATCAGCTCGATGATCAGGATTATCACGACCAGGAGTTCCAGGACGAAGGCGCGGCTTTGGTTGAATTCGTCAACCATGAAGCGGTAAAGCTCTTCGGCGGTCCTCAGCTTTTCCTGCACAAGGTCTTTGTAGTCAGGCACGCCGACTCGGGAGGCCGCGAGTTTATAGAGGCGGGCGGAGAACATGTCGCTGAGGAACTTGATGGCGTTGTCGGCGCGCTCGGTCAATTCGCCCACGTCGAGCAGGACAGTGTGGAGCTTCGAGGCGGCACTGGCGGTACGCCATCGCGACCAGAGGCCGCGGGCTCCGCTATCGAGGAAGTCATAGACTTTTTCCAGTTCCTTGGTGAGCAAATCGTCATAGTGGCGGAACTCGAGTAACTGCGAGTTGGCGTACTGCAGAAGCTGGATTGCGGTTTCCGCGCCGGCTGGGGTGTCATAGATAAAGGCGGCGTTCCATCCGATGACCGCCAGATCGTGGGGATAGTAAGAAATCCGCGATTGCAGGATTTCCTGGCGTTCGCCGTCGGAGAGGGGCTGGTTCTCGCCGCGCACCACCTGGGAGATGAAGTCTGCCTGAGATGTCAGCAGTTCTGCGGCGGAGGGAGAGCCGGCGACCTCACGCAGGTGGAAGATGAAATAGTCCTCCTTCAACCACTCGGCGGTGTAAGGCTTCACCAGAGCGGGAGCGGCGCGCTCGAGTTTCTGCTTCACGATGCGAGTCGCCAGGCTCTCGAAGTTGGTGTCCCAAACCCAGCGGCTGGAAAGTTGGACCAGTTCCTCCCAATCGCCAGAAAAAGGCAGTTCGAAGATAACGCTCACCACGCCGTAGTCGTAGTATTTGACGTCACACTGCAAACGCTCGCCACTCTCAAGGACAAGAGGATCGAGAGCCTCTTCGACCGGGGGACGCTGGTAGCGGACATATCCGGGAGCCAGATGTTTGAAGCTGGCATCGACGGTGCGGGCGCCGAGGATTTGGCGAAGCTGGTCGAGGCGGATTTCTTCGCAAACGTCAAACTGGATCAGAACGAGCACCGAGCCGCAGAGAGGGGCGTCTGGAGGCTTGGCCGCGACCAGGGTGGGCAGGGCTTCAGCCGGAACTTTGCCGACCGTGATTGTGGCTTCATGGTCCATGCGTTCGCAAGTTGAGGCTGGCAAGACTTGCAGCGCCTGAAGGCGTGCCCTGATACGAATCTACCTCTACGAGAACGGTTCGACCCCAGCGAGCCGCCAGCAACTTGATTCTCCCAGAACTAAGGCGATCTGGCGAGGGGTGGGAATTAGCATTCAGCGATGGAATGTAGCTAAATGCCATGGAATCAGTTCCTTCTGGCGAATTTCCAGAATAGAGCACCCACCGCTGCGAGTGCCGCCAGTCCCAGACCAGCGCGTTCAATTGACTGAAAGACCTCTGCGTCGCGTTGATGGGCAGCTGCGGATTCGGGATAAGGGCGAACCTCGGGTGCAGGGCGGCCTTCCTCATTCAACGCCATTTGCAGGACTTCGGCCAGGTGAAGAGCATGGCGGGGCGTGGCCTGGGCGATCTGTTCGCGGCAACTGAAGCCGTCGGCGATGATCAACCAGTCGGGCGGAGCTTGGCGGACCGCGGGGAGGAGTTCCATCTCGCCGATGGCCATGGAGACGTCGTATTTTTCGGATTCGAAGCCGAAGGAGCCGGCCATGCCGCAGCAACCGGGAGATGGGCTTTCGAAGTCGATACCGAGGCGGCGCAGGAGGGACTCCTCGTCCGTCATCCTCATGAGCGACTTGTGATGACAGTGGCCGTGAAGGACTGCTTTGCGATTGAGACGGGGCAGCGGGAAATTCTTCGCTCTCGTTTCCAGAAACTCGCTGAGCAGGAAAGTCTGGCGCGACAAGGCCTGGGCGCGCTCGTCGTTAGGAAAGAGATTTACAAGCTCATCGCGAAAGACGGCGACGCAACTGGGCTCGAGACCGACGATAGGAACGCCGGCTTCGATTTCGCGAGAGAGTTCGTCGAGGATCTTACGCAGGAGTGATTGAGCGCGGTCGAGCATGCCGTGGTCGTAGAGCGGGCGGCCGCAGCAGAGATTTGCCTTGGGGACGATGACACGGAATCCAGCGGCTTCGAGGACTTCGACGGCGGCTTTGGCGGTGCCGGGCAGGAAATAGTTGTTGAAAGTGTCGGGCCAGAGAAGCACGGGCGGGGCGTCTTCGGGGGCTGAAGTCCCTACAGAATGGGAAGGCTCAATCGCGGCGCGGGAAGCGCTGCGCCAACCAAAATCATTTTTTCCAGCGCGGCGCGCGCCAGGTGCCCGCGTGCGGTGGAACCAGGTTTTGAAAGTCTCAGGAGCGAAGGCTGGGATCGCGCGCTGCTGGGGAATTCCGGCAACGAGTTTTGCTATGTCGCTGAGGAATGGGAGTTGCGTGGTCAGGTTCGCGAGGCCAGGAACGTGCGATGCCAGGTGCGCCCAGATGTCGATGTTGCCGAAAATGTATGCGCTGCGCGGACGCCTGCGGCCTTCGTAGTAGTGGGAGAGAAACTCGGACTTGTAGGTGGCGACATCGACGCCGACGGGACAGTCACTCTTGCATCCCTTGCAGGCCAGGCAGAGATCCAATGAGCGCTTCACTTCTTCGCTGCGCCAGCCGTCGCGGATGATCCCGTCCCTTTGCCCTTGGCCCTGGGTCATTTCCCAAAGCAAGTGAGCGCGGCCGCGGGTGGAATGTTCTTCTGCGTGCGTGGCGCGGTAGCTGGGGCACATCAGGCCGCCTTCTTCGCGGCGGCACTTGCCGACGCCCACGCAGCGAAGCGCGGCCTCCGCCAGGCTGCCGTGATCGGCGGCGAATTTGAAATTAGTTTCCGGTTGCCACGGAGCGTAGGCGGCGCCAAGGCGAAGATTCTCGTCGAGCTTGTAGGCCTCGATCAGCTTGCCGGGATTCATCTTCCATTCTGGATCCCATGCGGATTTGAATAGGCGAAAGGCCTGGACCAGTTGCGGTCCAAACATTTTTGGCAGAAGCTCGGCGCGAGACTGGCCGTCTCCATGCTCACCGGAGATTGAGCCGCCGTAGCTCACCACCAGATCGGCAGCCTCTTCCACAAATTTGCGGAACGTGGCGATGCCGTCCTTCGATTGCAAGTCGAAGTTGATTCGTGTGTGCACGCAGCCGTGGCCGAAGTGACCGTAGAGCGAACCTTTGTAGCCGTAGGCGGCCATCATGATGCGCAGATCGCGGAGATAGCCGCCAAGTTTTTCGGGAGCGACGGCGGAGTCTTCCCAGCCTTCCCAGTTCAAGGGTTCGCCGGGCACATGCGAGGTCACGCCGAGAGCGGACTCGCGAACTTCCCACACGCGCTTGATCTGCTGCTGGTCGGTGTAGAGGTGCATGTTGGGAGCGGTTCCA
Source organism: Acidobacteriaceae bacterium (assembly GCA_030838305.1). Taxonomy (GTDB): domain Bacteria; phylum Acidobacteriota; class Terriglobia; order Terriglobales; family Acidobacteriaceae; genus Sulfotelmatobacter. Next base: position 2,558 of record JAUTWY010000267.1, on the reverse strand, counting down.
CCGGCGCCGAGGGCTTTCATCAAACCACGGGCTTGCGATTTAGCTTTCGCCGGGGTGGAGGCGCCGAACTCGACCATCAGCCATCCGCCGCCCTCGGGCAGAAGCGACAAGCCTTCCGAGTTGATGCCTTTCGTGCGTGTGTAGCCGACGAGAAGGTCGTCGAAGCCTTCGAGGCCGATGGGATTGTGCGCCATGATTTCGAGAATATGATCGGCGCACTGATAAATGTCAGGGTAAGCGATGACTAGCAGCACGCGTTCAGGCGGACTCTCGACCAGACGGCACGTGGCTTCGAGAATTGTGGCGCAGGTACCTTCAGAGCCGACGAGCGCGCGCGCGACGTGAAAGCCATTCTCGGGCAGAAGGAAATTTAAGTTGTAGCCGGAAACGCGGCGTGGGATGTTGGGAAAGCGTTGGCGGACCAGATCGCCGTAGGTGGAGGCGATGGTTTGCAGCTTGGTATAGATTTCGCCGCGGCGTCCCCCGGATGCGCGGATGCGTTCCAGTTCCTCGGCGGAGGTCGCGCCAACCTTCATGCGCAGGCCATCGTAGGTGAGGATTTCGAGCTCTTCGATGTTCTCGTCGGTCTTGCCGGCCATGACCGAATGAACGCCGCAGGAGTTGTTGCCGATCATGCCGCCGAGAGTACAGCGATCGTGGGTGGCGGGGTCGGGGCCGAAAGTGAGATGGTGCTTTTCCGCGGCGGCGCGGAGATGGTCGAGGACTACTCCGGGCTGTACGCGGGCGATGCGGCGGGCGGAATCGATTTCGAGAATCCGCGCCATGTATTTGGAAAAATCGAGAATGATGGCGACGTTGCAGCATTGTCCGGCGAGAGATGTGCCGCCGCCGCGGCAAAGCAGCGGCGCACCGAATTGGCGGCAGAGGGCAACGGTTGCCAGAACGTCGTCGGCGTCGCGAGGCAGAACGACGCCGATGGGGACCTGGCGGTAGTTGGAACCGTCGGTGGCGTAAAGGGCGCGGGTGCCGGGGTCGAAGCGGACTTCGCCGCGAATTTGGGAGCGCAGAGCGGCGGCTAAACCTTTGGCATCGACATCCGCGGTCTTTGCGGCGTGCGCGAGTTCTGCGTGGGTTGGCATGAATGCCTGGTTTTTACTCGCGCCAGTATCGCGCAGATGGCTGCTTAGGATCTGAATTCCTCCTGGGTAGGAGCGGTTGCGGACAAAATCGGTGTGGACGCGAAAGGCGACCACAGGGGCTGAAGCCGGTATGGGGGTGGAACTTTACGCGACGCTGAAGCGCCGCTCTTCCGCGGTATTACACGCATCGGTCCTCTTTCCAGACGCAAAGCTCGATTTCCCAGGGTCAAAGCTCGATCCAAATTGATTCCTATGTAGGTCTGGGTTCCCTTCAAGGCCGGCTTTGCGCGGTTCTAACTCCACGGACGCGTCGCGTAGTCCGACATCGTAAGTCCCAGCAAGAGCAGCAGGAAGAATAGTGCTCCGATTACGACCAGCTTGGTGAGCTTTTCGCTGGCATGCCAGACATGCATGAAGAAGAGAGCGACCAAAGTCGCTTTGATGGTGGCGATGCCGAGCGCGACGGCGGCATTGAAGCGGCCCAAGTCGAGAGTCGCGGCGAATACGGTGAGACCGGTGCCAACGAGCAGCGCAAAGAATACTGCGAAATACATTTTCAGGGGCGACGATGATGAGTGTGCTGTCATGCGAGCCTCACGGGTGCCGGTCGATTAGGTAGAGCAAGGGAAACAGGTAGATCCAGACAATGTCGACGAAGTGCCAGTAGAGGCCGCCAATCTCGACCGGGGTGTGGTACTCGGGCGTAAAGCGGCCTTTCCAGGCCATCGTCAGGAGCCAGAGGAAAATTCCGAGACCGATGATCATGTGAAGAGCGTGCAGGCCCGTCATCACGAAATAGAGAGAGAAGAAAATCTCCGCATGGCTCGGATTAGCGTACTGCCCGGGGTGTCCGGGGACCGGCTCATTCTCGAAGCTGAAGGATGCACCGGGGACGTGGTGCTCCACGAATTTGTCGCGATACTCAATGCCCTTGATGCCGAGGAAGGTGAGGCCGAGGAGCATGGTGATGATGAGGCTGCCGATCAGGAGCGTGCGGCGTGCGGTCTGGGCGGCCCAGACGGCGAGAACCACGGTCAAACTGCTGCAGATAAGCACGGCAGTGTTGGTTGCGCCATACCCCATGTTGATGGATTTGCTGGCGGCGGCGAAGTCTCCGAAATACCAATGGCGGTAAATTAAATAGGCGCAGAACAGGCCGCCGAAGAACATAACTTCGGTCGCAAGGAAGACCCACATGCCCAGGCTGGATGCATCGCGCTGCTGTTGCTCATCGGCGAAGTGGTGCAGGAGTTCCGGTCGGTGCTGCTCTTCGGGATGAAGGCCGCCGACCGCCGTGCTATCGGGCAATGGGGACCTCCTCCCGGTGCGCGGTGTCCAACTCCTCGTAGTTGTAAGCCTCCCAGGTTACGACGGGTTCTTCGTCAAAGTTAAAGGTCGGCGGAGGGGAGACGGTTCTCCATTCGAGTCCTGCGGCGTTCCACGGATTGTCCGATGCGG
>JAUTWY010000251.1 GCA_030838305.1 Acidobacteriaceae bacterium | reverse complement strand
GTGGACTGTGGCAACTTTCACGCCGGCGTCATGCAAGACTCCGTCCGAATATCCCCGCGCCGCGCCCCACATGGGATCAAAGCACACCTGCAGCTTCGCCTTGCGAATCACTTCCAGATCCACAATCTCTGCCAGACGCTTCAAGTATCCCGGTCTCACGTCAAGAGATTCTCTGCCCGCTCCGTCGTGACCGTTGCCTTTTTCGCCCGATGCACCCGAACTATCCGCAGCCTGAATCTCAGCTTCAACCTTTTTGGTGACTTCGGGCAGCGCCGGGCAGCCATCCGGCGTCGAGAACTTGATGCCGTTATATTCCGGAGGATTATGTGAGGCCGTAAAGTTGATCACGCCATCCGCCTTCGCCTGAACGACAGCGTAAGCGAACGCTGGTGTAGGCGCGGGTTCTGTGACCGTCACCGGAGTGACGGCGTGTGCCGCCAGAATATCCGCGGCCATGGAACAAAACGTCTCGCCCAGAAACCGCGGATCGCGTCCCACGATTACTCGCGCACCCTGTTTCTTCTGTCCGGCCACGTAACGCGCGATTCCACCCACCGCGCGCCGAACGTTGGCAAAGGTGAACTCTTCCGCCATTACCGCCCGCCATCCCGAAGTACCGAACTTGATTTGCATAGTCATCTTCTCGTTCTCCGGCTTAGCTGCTACGCTCTCAGATGACGCTGGCCGGCAGAGGGCTGCCGGTTGCTGATGGCTGATTTTATATGACCGACAAACGAATCGTCCTTACCACCACGAACTCGGAAGGAGAGGCCGCCAAAATCGCGCGCCATTTGGTGGAGCACGGCCTTGCAGCCTGCGTGAATATCGTGCCCCAAGTCACATCAGTCTACCGCTGGAAAGATAAAGTGGAAGCAGCTCGCGAATGGGTCTTAATGATTAAGACAACGGCCAGTCTCTTCGGCCAAGTGCGGCAGGCGATTGCGGATCTCCATTCTTACGAGCTCCCGGAGTGCGTCTGCCTAACGATTGAAGATGGATCGCCCGACTACCTGCAATGGATAGCTGAATCGGTCTCAGCGGAAGAATGACTTGGCCAACTCGTTCAGGTTACAGCGCCGCTCAGATTGAGCCGCCAATAATCCAGCGAGTAAGGCGGGTCGTCCGCCGTTGCCCGTTCCGTCAATTCTGCTAAAAACTTCGTGCGAAGTGCTTCTGAAGGAATCTGGCGCAAGTGCGCACGCAGAATTATATTCCTGACAAACTCCTCGTACTCATGGGCGTCATCCAGTACCGTTGGAGCGGCCTCGACGCTGGTCTCCACATTTACAAACCCAGCATCTCGCAGCATCTCAGCCGACTGCTCGTTACCTGCAAAAAACCATGGCTCCTTAAACCGAGCCAGATAAGGGGCATAAAGCGAAGTGTGCGCAAGCTGGCCCACCCGATTCCGCAACCGCGCCAGGTTGGGACCGCCGCCGCACTGCGCCTGCAGCCACCCTCCGGGCAGCAGCGCCCGGCGCAAGCTGACAAAAAGACGACGATGATCCAGCACCCAGTGAAACGCCGCAGTACTGACAATGCCATCAAATGCGCTTTCGAAAGGCAGGTGCAACAAATCGGCCGCCACCAGGCTTACCGGCTTGCTTCGCAAATGATTTCGTGCCTCCACCAGCATGTTTCGCGAGAGATCCAGCCCCACCACCCGTCCTCGCGGTAATGCCGCAATCAACTCGGCCGTCAGACGTCCAGTTCCGCACCCGGCATCGAGCACTCGTTCATCGCCACGCAGCTTCAGCCGTGACAATACTTTCTTGCCCCAACTCACCTGTGGTTGCGAAAGCCGGTGGTAGGCAGACGAATTCCATTCGCGGGATTGCCCCTGATGACTCACGGAAGATGTCACAAGAAAACAAGAAGGTTCAGCGCTAACGGTGTATCTTTAACTGCTCTGCGGAAAACGTTTTAGATCGCAGCCAGCCCTGCTTCCAGGTCTTCAAGAATGTCCTGTAAGTCTTCAATTCCCACCGAGATGCGCACCATGCCATCTGTAATGCCGATCGCCTTGCGGCCTTTTTCGCCGAGCGCTGCATGCGTCATGGTTGCCGGATGCGAGATCAGCGTCTCCACTCCGCCGAGCGACTCGGCCAGCGAACACACGCGTAGTTTCTTCAGCATCTTGTTGGCGTTCTTCTGCGACCCAGTCTCGAACGTGATCATCGAACCGAATCCGAACATTTGCCTCTTCGCCAACTCATGCTGCGGATGACCCGGCAGCCCGGGATAGAACGCTTTGCTCACCTTCCTGTGATTAGCCAGAAACTCCGCCACCACACGTCCATTCCTGTCGTGGCTCTCCATGCGCGCCGCCAGCGTTTTCACGCCACGCAATAACAGCCAACACTCAAACGGAGAGAGTATTGCCCCTGCCGCCTTTTGCAGAAACGCGAGCTTCTCCGCCTGCTCCGGCCTGCTGCAGACCACCACGCCACCCAGTCCATCGCTGTGCCCATTAAGAAATTTTGTAGTCGAATGGATGACCATATCGGCGCCCAGCGTCAGCGGCTGCTGAAAGTAAGGCGACATGAACGTGTTGTCCACCACGAACTCGGCTTTCCTGCGCCGGCAAATCTTGCTGATGGCCGCTAGATCGCTCAATCGCATTAAGGGATTGGTTGGCGTCTCCACATATACCATGCGCGTGTTCTTGCGGATCGCGCGCTCCACATTTTCTGCATCCGAAGTATCCACATAGGAGAATTCCAGACCGAAGCCACTAAGCACCTGATTGAACAGCCGCGGCGTGCCGCCATACAGATCGTTTCCGCAAACGACGTGATCGCCCGCCTTCAGCATGCTGGCTACTGCATTGATAGCCGCCATGCCGCTGGCAAAAACCGGAGCGGCAATACCGCCCTCGAGGGAAGCAAGATTTTGCTCAAGTCGAGCCCGGGTAGGATTCGAGACTCGCGAATACTCATACCCTTTGTTCTCACCGATCCCCTGCTGCACGTAAGTAGAGGTCAGATAAATAGGCACATTCACGGCGCCGGTTAACGGATCTGGCTCTTGCCCATCGTGAATGGCGCGCGTGGCAAAACCTGGACGTCTATTTTTTTTCATGGCTCTCAAGAACAACTCTGGCTGCTCTGCGTTCCCGGCGGATATTCTTCGCGCCCTCCGCGATTCAAAGCTTTTAGCCCGGACCAAACTCCTGCTCTAAATCCCGCCCTCAAAAATCTTCTTCGACAAGTACCGCTCCGCCGAATCCGGAATAATCGTTGCCACTCGTTTTCCCGTGCCCAGCCGCAGTGCGACTTGTAAAGCCGCAAACACCGCGGCTCCCCCACTCGACCCCGAAAGTACCCCTTCCTGAGCCGCCAACTGCTTCACCGTTTCAAAGGCGTCCTCATCCGTCGCCATAATCACTTCATCGCATACGGAAGGGTCAAACGTTTTCGGAATAAAACTGTTACCAATGCCTTCCACCTTGTGGGGCCCGGGAGGGCCTCCGCCCAAGATCGATCCTTGCGTTTCCACGGCGACAGCAAACACTCCGGGTACATGCTCCTTCATATAGCGGGCCACGCCAGTAAAAGTCCCGCAGGTGCCGCAGCCCAAAACCACGGCATCGATCTTGCCGCCCATCTGCTCGAATATCTCCACGGCAGTGGTTTCGTAGTGGTAATCGGGATTCGCCGGATTCTCAAACTGCCCCGCCATGAAGGCAGCACGGTCGCGCGCCACGAGATCTTTGGCGCACCGGATCGCTCCCTGCATGCCTTCGTCCTCCGGAGTGCGCTCAACGTCTGCACCTAAGGCCTGCATGATGATCACTTTTTCCTGCGAGAAGCCTTCCGGCACAAACAATTTGACTTTATAGCCGCGATTCACTCCGATCAATGCCAGCCCGATTCCGGTATTTCCTGCCGTGGCCTCCACAATCGTCCCGCCGGGCGCGAGCTTCCCTTCTTGCTCGGCCATGCGGATGATTCCGATCGCAGCGCGATCCTTCACGCTACCTCCCGGATTCAGGTATTCAAGTTTGGCGAAGATGTCGGCAGACCCGGCCGGAGGCAGCCGCTTCAGTCGAAGCATGGGGGTCCCACCGACCAGATCGGTAATATCGTCGGCGACTCCCAGGTGGGAGATTTCTGAGTTTTTCAGGTGCACGCTACAGGGTAAGGGGAGAGTCTGGAATCGTCAATGGAACGAAGGTGATGAAGGCCTACTTCGCCCCCGATGCCGCGGCCTGCGTCCCCGCATAGTACCCGCTCTTGGTCCGCACCACCAGCTTGCTGTGCCCTTTCACCTTGGCCTCCACGTGGATCTGCCGGAAGCCCCCAGCGGATCTCGGGTTCGTAGGCCTGTAACCAATGGTGTACTGATTGCGAATGTCGTGCGCGACTTGTCGGCTAATCTCGTCTACTTCGTCAAGCGTCTTGGGGAAAAACGCCAGACCGCCGGTGCGCTGCGCGATAATTTCCAGCGCCCGCTTGGCCCGCTTGGGATGCTCTTCATCCCCCAGGATTCCGATCGCGTATACCGAGGGACCATTCTCTTCCTGCAACTGCTTCACCGCTTGTTCCAGGTTCTCGCGGCTGGCGTTGTCTTCGCCATCGGTTACCACGAACAACACCTTCCGTTCCAGCCTGGCGTTTCTCTTCAGGTGTTCGGCGGACGCCACCAAAGCTTCGTACAAAGCGGTTCCGCCCTTGGCATCAATTTTCTCTAGCGCCTCTTTCAACTTCAGCAGATCGTTGGTGAAATCCTGATCGAGATAATATTCGTCGTTGAAATTCACGACAAAGACTTCGTCTTGCGGATTGCTTGACCGCACAAGATTCAACGCCGCCTGATTCACCTTGGTGCGCTTTTCGCGCATGGATCCGGAATTATCGATCACGACTCCCATGGCCACGGGAATGTCTTCGTGGCGGAAGGAAACAATGGCCTGCGGTTTCCCATCCTCGAGCACGGTGAACGCATTTCGCTCGAGGTCGGTTACTATGCGCTGCTTGTCATCCACAACCGTCGCATGCAGCAGAACTTCCGCTACATCCTTGCGGATGACGTAAGTCCCATTCTCTTCAGGAACCTGCTGCTGGCTCGATGGGGCGGGAGATGGTGTGGGACTTTCTGACCTGGATTGCGGATCCTTCGCCGGAACCGACTGGGCAGGAGGATGGTCAGCTGAAGGGTGAGCAGACTGGCCTTGCAGTTGCGAAGGCTTCCACTCCGCATGACCCGCAAGAGGCTGTACGAGTAGGGCGACCGCGGCTCCGGCCCAAATCGCGCACCTGACAAAAGAAAATCTCTCAGCCTGCTTATTCCTGGGGCGCGTAATATCCGGTCCTGGCATACACTCGGAGTGGAGGCAATCCTTTCGGCGGAAGTAATTTGACTTTAATCTTACGCCATTTGCCGTCCCGCGCCACTTTGGTAGGACGATATCCCAGCACATATTGATTGCGGAGCTCGACCCCGATCTTCGTCGCCACATCAGCGAGGTCATTCGGATTCTCCACCGTAAACGCCCGTCCACCGGTCAATTCCGCGATCTGCCCCAGCAGAGCTGGCCCCAATCGTTCTTCTTCCGTCGGAAAATAGCGATCGTAAATCCCGATCGCGTAAACCATTACATCCGCTTCTTTCACCAGAGCTTTGATTTCGCCCTCGGTATAACGGCTGTGATTGTCGCCCCCATCGGAAATGATGAGCAATGCTTTCTTGGCAAACTTGGCCTGCCTCATTTTGCTCACACCCATGTAGATCGCATCAAGTAGGGCCGTCCGCTTTCGAGGGACCGTGAAGACCAGCTTGCCCTGGATCTCGTCCACGGAGCTGGTGAAGTCGCTCACCACCTCGGGCGCGTCGGAGAATGTGATCATGAAAAATTCATCTTGCGGGTTGGCAGTCTTAAAAAACTCGACCACCGCATCCTTGGCCCGGTCCATCTTGCTACTCATGCTTCCGCTGGAATCGAAAATCACCCCCAAAGAAACCGGAGCATCTTCGCTCGAAAACGACTTGATTTCTTCCTTCGAGCTGCCTTCAAACAGTTGGAAGTTCTCTTTGTCGAGCCCGGTCACGAGCCGGTTCATCGGATCGGTGATCGTTACCGGCACCAGCACTAGATCCACCGCGACTTTCAAGGCACGGGTATGCGTTTCCAAAGTTGGGGATATCAGAGTTTGCTTCGCGACTTCCGTCTTCGCGCTCTCCAGCTCGCGCGGCAGGATGTGGACGTCGTTCACATTGGTCTGCGCCAGAGTTGACGGCGCCAAAACACAGGCGGCGCACAATGCAAAAAGCATCATGAACGGGGCAGTCAGGATTTTGCGCGATCCTACGGGGGTTGGGTTCCAGGGTCGAACCGGGCAGGACTTCCGTACTACTCTTCGAACTAGGGCCTTAGGGCGAGTTGACCGGCGCCCATCCATGAGGGCCATAAGCACCTCGATTGGCCGCGATAGTATCACAGCTTGGAGGAAGTGGATGCCCTTTCTTTGTCAAAAGTTGGAGACAATCCGGAAATGGGCTACGCATTTCTCGCCCGCCAAGCGCCGGAACCCAGAGACTTCAGTCCATGTTGTTACAATCAAAGGTCCTCATGGCAGACATCCAATCCTTTAACGCGCTTCGTTATGATCCTCGGCAGGTTTCCCTTGCTGATGTGGTTACCCAACCTTACGACAAGATTACTTCCACCCTTCAGGACCACTACTACGCGGCCAGCCCGCACAATCTTGTCCGCATCATCCTCGGCCGCCGCGAAAAAACCGACAACGGTGAAAACAACGTCTATTCCCGCGCGGCGGCTTACTTCGGCGACTGGCGCAAGAAGGGCATCCTGCGCCAGGATCCTCTGCCCTCCCTCTATGTTTATTCACAACGCTTTACCCCGCCTGGTTCAACCACTGAGGTAGAACGCCGCGGCTTCATCGCCCTGGGGCGTATCGAGGAATATTCCGCCGGCATTGTCTATCGCCACGAACAGACCTTGGCCAAGCCCAAGGCCGACCGCCTTGACTTGCTTCGCTCCACCCGCGCCCACTTCGGACAGCTTTTTATGCTTTATGAAGATTCGGGCCAAATTGAGTCGCTGCTCGCAACCCCCAACGATCCGGACGTTGCAGTAACCGATGAACACCGCGTCCTGCATCGGGTGTGGCCAATCACCGACAAGCGGGTGATCCATTCGGTGCAAAGCGCGATGAGCGAGAAGAAGCTCATCATTGCTGATGGCCACCACCGTTATGAGACCGCCTTAACCTACCGCAACGAACGCTGCGCCGTCGATTCCTCCGCCGCGGCCAGGCCCGGTATGGCCCCTTACGACTTCGTTATGATGACTTTCGTGAATATGAACAGCTCGGCTCTACACATTCTGCCGACGCACCGCGTAGTTCACAGCTTGCCTTCCTTTTCAGAAGAAAGCTTCCGCAACGGAACTCGCGCCTTCTTCGACCTGGGAGATGTTGATCCTGCTCTCGACGCGGCTCGCGCAACCGCCATCCTCCGCGAGTCCGGCCGCGCCGGAACCTCTATCCTTGCCGTCACCGCCAACCGCGCCTTCCTTTTGCACCATCCCAATCCCAACTCCACTGCTCAAGTTCCCGGGCTATCCATCCGCCAACAGGGACTCGACGTGGTGCAACTGCACAAGTGTCTGTTGGAAAAAGTGTTGAACCTGTCGGAAGAATCCATTCACAACCAGCAAAATCTTTCCTATGTTCGCGACGCTGCTGAAGCTTTGTCGCAAGTGCGAGGCGCAAATGCCCGCGCTAACATCGCGCTCCTGATGAATCCCTGCCGTATGTCACAAGTCCGCGACATTGCCTTCGCGGGCGAAGTCATGCCTCAGAAATCGACGGACTTCTATCCCAAGCTTCTAAGCGGTCTGACCATCTATGCGCTCGACTAGAAGAAAGCAGGCAGGTGAAATTGCGAATTGGGTCGATAAGGGCGCGGCTTTCAGCGGCGCCTCTGTTCTGCTGTTTCTTGCCGTTCTGCTTGTCTCCGCCGCAGCGCCCGAGAAGCATCTCGCGATCTACTCTACCGCTGCCAACTACTCTCTGCCGGTCTTACAACGGCAGGGCCAGGATTATGTCGGCCTGCTCGAATTACTGGATCCCCTGGGCACCGTCAGCGCAAAATCCGATCCCCCGCGATGGCGCCTGCATTACAACAATATCCTCGCAGAGTTCACGGCGGGCAAGAGTCGCGCACGAATCCAGGGACGCGATACCGATCTCGCGGGAAGATTCCTCATGGAAAACGGACGCGGGCTGGTCCCCCTTGCCTCTCTCAATTCCCTATTGCCCCGTTTTCTGGGCGGCCCCGCAACGCTGCGCGAGGAGTCTAACCGCCTCTTCATCGGTAATATCGCCACACACTTCACCGCTTCGGTTTCTCCCGATGACCCCTCGCGCCTGATCTTTCGCTTCACCGCCCCTGTCAATCCATCCGTCGCCAGCGAACCTGGCAAGTTGCGTCTGACCTTTCGCCGCGAACCACTTACAGCGCCCGCCTCGCCAATGCTCACGTTCAGTAGCAGAATCATCCCCTCGGCCGATTATTCCGAGAACAACGGCGCCGCCGAAATTGAAGTGACAACGGCGATCCCACTTCTTGCCAACTTCAGTCCGGACGGGCGGACGATTACTCTAGCTCCCGCGAAATCGCAGACCGCAACTAAGGCCCCTGCGGTGAACGGAAACGGCACACCGGCAGCCAACATTCCCGTGGCCGCTCCCGCTCCATCCAGTGCGCAGTCTTCTTTAGCCACTTCCGCCGCACCACCCGCTTCCGCTCCGCGGCGTTACTTCGCGATCGTGGACGCAAGCCATGGGGGCAATGATCGCGGTGAGGCCCTCAGCGCCACGCTCGCAGAAAAAGATATCACTGTAGCCTTCGCCCGCCGTCTGCGTCAGGAACTCGAAAGCCGGGGTATTACCACTCTGGTGCTGCGCGACTCTGACGCCAACCTCCCCCTCGATGACCGCGCTTATTTCGCCAACACTACCCATGCCGCTGTCTACATTTCCCTCCATGCCGCCTCTAACGGCCACGGAGTCCGTGTGTACACCGCTCTGCTTCCGTACACAGGCGAGGACGATCGCGGCCCCTTCCGCTCATGGATCACTGCACAATCTTCATCGATTTCTCTGAGCCAAGCTGCTGCCGCAAGCGTAGCTGCGGAACTACGAAAGCTCCAAGTCACCGTGCGTACACTTTCCGCGCCGCTTCGCCCGTTGAATAACATCGTCACCGCAGCCATCGCAGTCGAAGTTGCCCCGCCTGCCTCCGATCTCTCTCCACTCACCGCACCGGACTATCAGCAACTCATCGCGGGAGCTGTCGCTAATGGAATCGTCGCCATTCGCGGGCAACTCGGAGCCGCCCCATGATTGGAGGACAATGATTCCTCGGCACTTTTTCATTGCAGTCTCTGTGCTGCTAGCTGCGGTATTGAGCATGGGGCTCTATGCCTGGCACATGCGCGGACGCGCCGCCGCCACCCCCGTCGTCTCCTCCGACACGCGTCCCGTAGAGCCTCCCGTTGCCGGGCCCACCGAGCGTGTGACCCTGTTTGTCGCCTACGACGATATCAGCGTCCTGCGGGCACAGTCCGCTCAAATTCCGATGCCTTCCGTCCGACAACAGCGCGCCGAAGAACTGTTGAGGGCTCTTTTGGCTCTATACCTGGCAAAGTCCTCGCCTCACCAACTCCCGCACGGCTCCGACATTCGCAGCGTCTACCTGGTCGACCCCGGCCTCGCCGTCATCGATGTCAATGCCGCCCTCGCCGATGGGCACCGCTCCGGCGTCTTGTCCGAAGAACTCACGGTAGCGTCCCTGATTCAAACCCTTTCCGCCAACCTTCCCGGCATCTTGAAAGTTAAGATCCTGGTTGACGGAAAGCAGCGCGAAACCCTCGCCGGCCATGCGGACCTGTCGACTTTCTTCGACGTCGGCGCCATCAATCAACTAACCTCGCAACTGCAATCAACTCAATCACTGGTCACCCAGTGATGGGCAGCTTAGCGATCGATGCAAGAACAGTTCCGCTCGCCTCTCCGTGCCCGCGAAACCCGGCCTCTGCGCAAGCCTTCACTCAACTTTCTCCGCAACCCACCGCGAGATCGCCGTAACCATTTTCCGAGGAGCAAACCTTACCGACTCCGCTACCAGCCAATTCTGCATTCCGGAAATAACGACGGTTCGCCCAGCCATCACCCCGCGATATCCGTCCCGCGCGGCCGCTTCTGCGCTCATCGGCCCGATTTTCTTGAACAACCGCGAATTCTCCGTGCCTGCCCGTTTCGCAAAACCAGTGTCGGTAGGTCCCGGACAAAAGCAGCTCACGAGCACGCCCGATCCAGCAACTTCATTTGTCAGCGCCTCCGAAAACGAAAGCACATAAGCCTTCGTCGCGTAGTACACGGCCATGAGCGGTCCCGGCTGGAAAGCCGCGGTAGACGCCACGTTCATGATCTTGCCGAGGCGACGCGCGAGCATCGGCGGAAGGAAAAGACGCGTCAGGTGTGTCAGGGCCGTGATGTTCAGATGAATCTGGCCCAGAATCTCTTCCTCGCTCATTGAGGCGAACTCGCCAAACACTCCGAAGCCGGCGTTGTTGACCAGAACATCGACCGCGCCCCCCTCACGTTGCAACTGATCAAACAGAAATTTCGGAGCTGGCGCGGCGGCCAGATCAAGCGCAACCGTCTTCACTGTGACCCCAAACTGCCCTTGCAGCTCAGCAGCCACCTGATTCAACTTGTCTGTGCTGCGTGCGACGAGGATCAGGTTGTAGTGGTCGCGCGCAAGCAGTTTCGCGAGCTCGTATCCAATGCCTCCAGAGGCGCCGGTAATGAGAGCGGTCTGAGTCCTCGAATCCATGAGACCTCCTAAACGGAATCCTACACAAATAGAAAACGCGGGCGAATGCGCCCGCGCTTGTCCAACCAGATCAAAACCTTAGGCTCCGGCCAGTACCGGTTCCACGCCGTAAATCGAGTGCCACGAAGTCGCGGCTTTCAGCTTGCCATTCACGTTCTGAATATTCTTCACGCCTTCGGTCTCCAGCCACTTGCGAAACGCCCCCGCGCCCTGCTTGGCATAAATCGGGATTCCTTCTTTCCAGGTCGCGCGACCGCACAGGACGCCGTTAAACTTCACCCCGGATTCCCCCGCCAATTCCAGCGTCTCGCTGAATTCCGCATTGCTCACGCCCGCGGAAAGATAAATGAATGGCTTAGTTGTAACGCCCGCCGCCTTGTGGAACAGATCGATGGCTTCCTTCTTGGTATACGCTTTCTGCCCTCCGTACGACTTCGTGCCCTCGACAAACTTCATGTTTACCGGCACCTCGACTTTCAACACGTCCACGCCGTAACGATCCTTGCTGAACTCACGCATGCTCTCGGTAACAATCTGCGGCTTTTTCTTGGCATATTCCAGCCCCTTCTCGTCCGCGCCTTCTTCGTATCCGACAAACTCCAGAAAATAAGGGATGTCATTCGCGCGGCACTCATCGCCAATGCGTTCGACCCAGGCATGCTTCTTATCGTTGACGTCCTTGGGATCAAATGGCGTGTAGTAAAGCAGAATCTTCACGCAGTCCGCCCCGGCTTCTTTCAATCGCCGCGCCGACCAGTGATCGAGCAAATCTCCCAACCGTCCCGGCCCGGTCTTGTCATAACCCGTCTTCTCATATGCCAGCAGCAGCCCGGCATTCTTGGCCCGGCGCTTCGCAGCCGGCAGTCCCCACTCCGGATCAAGCAGGATCGCGCTGGCATGTGGAGTTAGGACCTCGGCGACCAATGTCTTGAACTCCTCCATCATGGCGTCATTGACTTCCCCGCCCTTTTCTTTGCTCAGCGATTTCTGCAGCGACCCGCGCTGATCCATCGCCGCCGCTGCAATCACACCGCGTTCGTTCGAAACATTTCTGAGACCCGCAAGTTTGCCAGGGGTAAGCTTCATAGATTCCTCCAGGGCCGCACAATGAAGATGAGTGCTTGAAAACACCTAATTGTAAACCACGAAGTCGCGGAAGAGCCTCCGGACTAGACGATCCCCACTGTCGACGATCTGGTTCCAACGGTAGCCCGACCCTCCACGAATTCCCCGTGACTGTGCTTCCTAAGTAACATTCAATAAACAACCGAGTTCAGATCCCAGGAAAGTCCACTCCAGGGCCAAAATGGGACTTATCCATGAAACATTCGCGATCTGAAAATGGTAAGGCGAGGCGGCTGCCAAACGATTTCTACTGAAAAGCCAACGCACTCCGATCATCTAGCGCGAGCGGTACGAGACTGGAACCACGGCTCGAGCCTTCGATTTACTGGCGTGGCTCCTGACGGCCTTGCGGTCAATTGGCGTAAGAATAATCTCCCGCAGAAACGCAAGATATTGCGACTTCAAAAATCTTCGGACGAGCTTGTAGACTCGAATGACGCATCTCCGGGCGATGGTATAGTGGTACGACCTTATCTGCGTTGCGTTCTCGCTTTTGAATTTTCCGGACGCAAATTCCGAAGGAACCATTCGTCATGCCCATTGCCACCATTAATCCCGCGACTGGCGAAACCTTGCAGACTTTCGAACCCCTTTCCGACGCCCAAATCGAGCAAAAACTCGAGTTAGCTGTCACCGCGTTTCGCGCCGAACGCAAGACTCCCTTCGCCGAGCGTGCCCGGCGCATGCGCAAGGCTGCCGAAATCCTTGAACGCGACAAAGATAAATTCGCCCATCTGATGACGCTCGAAATGGGAAAGCCTTACAAGGCTGCTGTAGCCGAAGCGGTGAAGTGCGCGGGAGGTTGCCGCTACTACGCCGACAATGCCGAGCGCTTCCTCGCCGACGAAGTCATCGAGACCGGAGCTAAGAAGAGCTTTGTCCGTTACCTTCCGATCGGCCCTATCCTGGCCGTGATGCCATGGAACTTCCCTTTCTGGCAAGTGTTTCGCTTCGCTGCTCCCGCGCTCATGGCCGGCAATGTCGGACTGCTCAAGCACGCCTCCAATGTTCCGCAGTGCGCGCTCGCGATTGAAAAGATTTTTCTCGAAGCCGGATTTCCTGAAGGTGCCTTCCAAACCCTGCTCATTGGTTCCCAGCAAGTGGATGGAATTCTTAATGACCCGCGCGTTGTCGCCGCCACGCTTACTGGAAGCGAGCAGGCCGGCATCCAAGTCGGAATCGCCGCCGCCAAGCGCATCAAGAAAGTTGTGCTCGAACTGGGCGGCAGTGATCCTTTCATCGTCATGCCGAGTGCCAATCTCGACTCAGCCGTCGCCACCGCCGTGGAAGCGCGAGTTATCAATAACGGTCAATCCTGCATCGCGGCCAAGCGGTTCATCGTGGCCGAGCCTATTGCCGCCGAGTTTGAGCGGAAGTTCGTCGCTCGCATGAAGAATCTGCGCGTAGGCGATCCCTTCGACGAGAAGACTGAGCTCGGCCCGCTCGCCACCCCGGACGCGGTAAAGTCTCTCGACGCCGACGTGCAGAAAACCATCAAGGCGGGCGCCAAAGTTTTGACCGGCGGCCATCCCCTCAAGCTTCCCGGCAACTACTACGCGCCCACCGTTCTAACGGATATCCCGAAGGAATCTCCTGCTTACCGGGAAGAATTCTTTGGCCCGGTCGCGTCGCTGTTCCGCGTAAACGATATCGATGAAGCGATCCGCCTTGCCAACGACAGCCGTTTCGGTCTCGGCGCCAGCGCCTGGACCAGCGACGACCGCGAACGGGAACGTTTCATTAACGAACTCGAATCGGGCATGGTCTTCATCAACAAAATGGTCGCATCCGATCCCCGCATTCCTTTCGGCGGCGTCAAGCAATCCGGCCATGGCCGCGAACTCTCCGCCAATGGCATCCGAGAATTCATGAATATCAAAACCGTTTCGATTGCCTAGACAGATCTTAATGTGCGTGCCGTTTTGCGAGCTCAATGCCTATCGCTGAGCGCACTTTTTTCAGGAGCGAGCTTCTGGTGAAAGGCTTCACCAGGAACGTAGCCTCCGGCACCAGCCCGCAGCGCAGAGCAATGAGATCGCCGGTGTAGCCTGACATGAATAATGAACGAAGGTTCGGACGGATTCGCTTGACCTGTTCCACAAGCTCAACCCCGCTTTCTCCTGGCATAATCACATCCGTGAGCAGCAGATCGATTTCCACCTCTGGAACCTTCACGATGTCCAGCGCGGCTTCCGCATTCTTGGCTTCGATGACGCGGTAACCGGCTGCTTGCAGGATGCGGACCGCGAGCTCACGCAGTGGCTCATCATCTTCCACTACTAAAATCCTTTCTGACCCTTCTGGAAGCTCGGCTTCTTCGTAGGACGTCGCCAGGTGTTCGGCCTTGGCAGCCACTCTCGGAAAATAAACCTTGAACGTTGTGCCCTTACCCGGAGCGCTCTGAACCGAGATGCTGCCCCCACTCTGCTCTACAATTCCATATACAGTTGAGAGTCCTAGGCCGGTCCCTTGTCCCAGGCCCTTGGTGGTAAAGAAAGGCTCGAAGGCGTGCGACCTGGTGTTTTCGTCCATGCCGCTACCCGTGTCGCTTACCGTCAAAACGACATACTGTCCGGCGTGAGAACCCGGGTGTTGGACAGTGTAGTATTCGTCCAGTACAGCGTGCCCCGTTTCAATGACGATCTTGCCTCCGTTGGTGATCGCATCGCGAGCATTCACCACCAGATTCATTAGGACTTGTTCAATCTGGCCCGGGTCGGCATTGATGCAGTCAATCGGAGCGGTCGCCCGGAACGAAACTTCAATATCCTCGCTGACCATTCGCTGCAACATGTTGGTCACGTTGCTTACCACTTCGTTCAGATCCAGCACCTTCGGAAACACAACCTGCTGCCGGCTGAAAGCCAAAAGCTGACGGGTGATAAGAACTGCCCGATTTGAAGCTTTCCTGATCTGTTCCAAGTGTCCGTTCAGGGGACTCTCCGGTGCGACCAGACCAAGCGAAAGATCGCTGTATCCGATGATCACGCTCAGCATGTTGTTGAAATCATGTGCCACTCCCCCCGCCAAACGCCCTACCGCCTCCATCTTTTGCGCTTGCCTGAACTGCGCTTCCAGGCGCCGGGTCTGTGTGATGTCGCGAATGATAGCCAGCACGCACGCTTGCCCTTCGAGCTCGATCAGCTCCGCCGACACGTCCGCTTCCCGAATCTCTCCCTTGGCGGTTTTGTATTGCGCGTTGAATCCCGTCACCCGGCCACGTTCGACTAATTGTCGCAGCATCTCAACGCGACTCGACGGTTGTGCCCAGAAGCTCAGTTCCGACGCAGTGCGGCCAATCACATCCTCGCGCTGGCCCCCGAGCATCTCGAGGAATGCCTCATTTACGTCGAGATACTGCCCTTGTTCTTCTGTCGAAATCGTGATAGCCAGGGGGCTGCTACGAAACGCCTTACTGAAGCGCTCTTCCGACTTGCGCAACTCCTCCTCGCCCCGCCTGGCCTCGGTTATGTCCTGCAAGACACAGGCGATTCGATCTATCCCGTTGAGCCCTTCGATGGGAAAATACGATGCGTATAAGTCTCTCTCGCCGCCCTCAAAGAACTCGTACTTCAGATCGTAGTGGACGATTTTGCCCAGGAAACATTCGTCCATCTTTGCTTTGATTACCGTCTCAAAGACCTCTTTACTCACCACTTCGTCCACCCGATGCCCCATGACCTGCTCTCTCTCCATTTCCCGGGATTTCAGAAATGCGCGATTGGCGATTACATACCGGTACTCCCGATCCACCACCACGATCAACTCATCCAAGCCCTCCACGACTCTCTCGTATTCCCGTAGAGTCTCCTCCGCCTGCTTCCGCTCAGTGATGTCCTGCGCAATGATCGATGCCGCCACGATCTCACCGTGCAGATCCCGCATCGGCGAGATGATCAGCGCCACATGGATCAGGCTTCCATCCTTGCGCCGGCGCACAGTCTCCTCGCGAGTCACCCACCGTCCCTCCGCAATTTCCGGCAGGAACTCTGTTGCTTCCGTCTGCAGTTCCCTCGGAATGATGGTCGCGATCGGCTTGCCAATCATTTCTTTCGCGCTGTAGCCGTAGAGCCGCTCAGCGCCCTGGTTCCAACTGATGATTGTGCCGGACATATTCTTGCTGAAAATGGCGTCGTTGGAAGATTCCACAACCGCTGCCAGGTGGAAGTTCCGCCGTTCGGAATGGCGACAGTCTTCATCAGCCCGGTTCAACCATCTGGCACTCATCCACACCACCGCGACTAATGTTACGACCTCGCTGACAGTGAGGAAGGCGATTCTAACTTCCGAACCATAGAGTCCGGCAAGCTCACCGCGCCACCGAAGCCAGCCAAAAAATATCGGTAAGACTATCACCAGCGGCAACGTCCGCCGTGCCATCGCACCGCCCAGGTACTCGCTGCTAACAGCGGCCATCAGCCCGTGCCTAGGCCGCGCCGTAAGCGCGGCCAGTCCTAGTGCAACGAACAAGATTGCGGTGTGCAGCGCCAGGGAAGAATGCGCCGCAACGTTGTTGTAGAGCGACCGCACGCCGAGAAGGTAGCCGATGCATGCGATAAATCCGTTAAGAGATGTGAGGAGGGCGAAAATCTGGGCTAAGTAAAACTTGCCAATAGTCGCTAACAGGACGCTGGCGCCCAGCACAAGAAAGCCGAGTGCGGTGGCGCCTGCCATACTGCCGGGATGCAGAATTCCGGTAGCCTGCTGGGCCTTGCGAAACAAAACCTCATCCATGCCCACATTCAGGTGGACGAGATGCTCTACCAGGCTCAGCAAACCCACCAATCCAACAACACCGCTCAGACCTCGCGCAGTATGGATACGCCAACCGCGTGAGTTATCCCCTGCACCGGGATCTAGCTGAAGCAGCCAGAGCGAAACTCCCGCAAGCACGAAGCATAGCGCGACGTCGGGCTTCATTGTAACCAGTCCAAGCGAAACCCCGGTGAGCGCCGGAATGCCCATCAACCAGCTCAAGAGAGCCAGGATTCCGACCATCACAGCCGCCGCACTGGCAACACGCGAGGAGAACCTGTAGATTCGAACGTCGAGGGCCTCCGTCGATTCCCCTTTTCGCGCGGCTTCAAGAGTCAAGAACGCATGCGCGTTCGGGTCCGCGCTACCGTAGCCGCCTGGCAAGCGATTATCCCTCGACAGGGGGGGACTCATTACTTCGCCGGGTTCTTGTTCGGAAAACGTAACAAGCCCGGAACGGGCGCGGGTGTTCTAAATCGATTCATAAGAAAAAACAAATCGGGGGAGAGCCACACGAACAATTTACTCCAACTTTCCCGGCTTATCTTTGAAATACGCTCAAGCGGAGCAATTTTGCCTCCCATTTCGGGAAAATTCGTCCCCCAAGTCCATTCGACTTTGGGTAGAAATACCTTTACCTTCGTGAACGCGGGTAAGTACGACGTCCGCGCACAAGCGCGCATGCACGAAATTACGAATACTAAAACCGTTTCGATTGCGTAAGAGGGCTTTCACTTTCCAGCCGGCTCGAAACAAATTGTTGAGCACACGATTCGTCTACGCTAGAGCTTCGCCGCGTCTCTATGCCCCTTAATTTCCCAAGACTTCCACGCTAACGACTGCCGCCGTCGCTAGTCGAATGGATATCGGCATTGGCTGACCGGCCCTGCCGACTAAGGGCAACCGATGCGCACTCTCGTGGATATCTTCAGTCAGACCCTGCGCACCCTGTGGGCGCATAAGCTGCGCTCGTTCCTTACCATGTTCGGCATTGCCTGGGGCGTGGGATCGCTGTTGCTGCTTGCCGGCGTGGGCGAGGGTTTCCGCAATGGCAACCGCCGTCAACTCGAGACCTTCGGCAAGAACATCATCTTCTTGTTCGGGGGACGCGCCCCCGCCGTCGAAGGCAGCTTCAACTCCATGCGATGGTTCAATCTCACCTATGACGACTATGTTGCGATCCAAAAGGAATCCTCGCTCGCCTTGCACATTTCTCCCGTGATCGCGCGCGATGACATTCGCGCTGTAAGCGATTACACCAGCACCAACGGCCAGGTCTCCGGCGTTCCTCCCGTCTTCAGCCTGGTGCGCACGATCCCTTTGCAGGTGGGGCGGTGGCTCAATGATGAGGATAACGAACAGCGCCGCCGTGTTTGTATCCTAGGCCGCGAAATGACTCGCAATCTGTTTCCCGGGCGTCCCGCCGTCGGCAACAGCATCCTGCTCAATGGGGTCCGGTTCCAAGTGATCGGCATGCTCTCCATGATCGGCAACGAAGAACAGAACTCAACCAACATTCGCATCTTCGTCCCCTTTAACACTATGCGGGAACTCTTCCCACTCAAAGGCGACAACTCGAAGGAAGGCAATGCGATTTCTTTTCTGAATTACCAGCCTCGCACCTTCGACGAAAATGAAGCGGCCAAAGACGAACTCCATCGGATTGTCGCCCGCAACCACGGCGGCTTCGATCCTGAAGCAAAGGACATCTGGGAAGAATGGGACACGGTTAAGAACCAGAAAACCATGGGAAAAATCTTCACCGCGATGGACTGGTTCCTCGGCGGCGTTGGTCTGGTCACGCTGGCCCTGGGTGCGATTGGAATTATCAACATCATGCTGGTCGCTGTGACTGAACGCACCCGCGAGATTGGGTTGCGCAAAGCCTTGGGTGCCACCAACCGCAACATTCTGTTTCAGTTCTTTTTGGAAGGCGCGTTTCTTACGCTGCTAAGCGGAGCGCTCGGCGTAGGCGCCGCCATGCTCATCATCCATCTGCTCTCGGGAGTGAATCTCCCGCAGGGGTTCGATACGCCGCGTATCGTACCGGTGTCCGCCGTCGGTGCGGTGCTCTCATTGGCACTGGCTGGCATCACCGCCGGCCTTTATCCAGCCCGCAAGGCGGCCATGCTTGAACCGGTCGAAGCCTTGCGCCAGGAGTAAATTATGACGCGCGATCTATTGAAGGAAGCTCTCGGTGCGATGCAGCACAACCGCCGCCGCACCGCGTTGACCATGCTTGGCATGGCTTGGGGAATCGCCACCGTTGTCATCCTGCTGGCCTTCGGCTCGGGCTTCGAGCACGCCATCAACTTGATCTTCGCTTCTTGGGGAACCGATGTGATTGGAGTCTTCCCCGGCCGCACTTCACTACAGGCCGGAGGCGCCAAGGCCGGGAGTGAAGTTCGCCTTCAGGTCGCTGACGTCGATTACATCCGCAACGAAGTGCCCATGATCAAAGGCGTCACTCCCATCTTCGACAAACGCAATGGCGTCAGCATTCAGCATGACACTCGCACCTTCACGAATCTGTTTTTAACCGGAGTCTATCCTGTCTACGAGCGCATCCGCGGATTCGGGATCGCTATCGGCCGAGGCCTTAGCGAAGAAGATCAACTAGAGCGCGCGCGCGTAGCGGTAATCGGAGACGAAGCCCGCCGCCGGCTCTTCTCCGGCGTGCCGCCTTTAGGACAATCCATCCGCATCAATGGCCTGAGCTTTGAAGTCGTGGGTGTCTATCAACGCAAAGTCCAGGGCGGCGATGACAATGACAATACTCTTGTCGCTATCCCTTTCAGCGCCATGGGCGACCTCTTTGATACGAGATACATCAGCGGTCTGTTCATGGACTATGAAGGCGAGAACCACCAGCAACTGACTCGCGTCGTTCGCTCCGTGCTGGCCGGACACCACAATTTCCGTTCCGACGACCGCCGCGCCGTGTTCATGGCCGACTTCAAGCAAGACTTTGACGAGTTCACGGTCGTAACCACCGCGCTAAAACTTCTTCTGGCCTTCATCGGCGCGCTCACTTTAGGCATCGGCGGCATCGGCCTGATGAACATCATGCTCGTCTCAGTGCAGCAGCGCACCCGCGAGATCGGCATCGAAAAAGCCTTGGGCGCACACAAAGCCCACATTCTTTTTCAATTTCTCGCGGAAGCTTTGGCTATCACCTTTGCCGGAGGGCTAGCCGGAATCGCGATTGCTTACATCATTTCCTGGGGTGTAGGGGCTTTGCCGCTGATGAGCGCTTTCGGCGACAACCTCCAGGCCGGCGACATCCACCTCCACATCAATATAAGCAGTCTGGCGGTGGCGACGATTATTCTCAGTCTGGTGGGCATCATTAGCGGCATGATTCCCGCCCTCCACGCCGCCCGCTTGGACCCCATCGAGAGCCTGCGCTATGAATGAGGACGGGAACGGTAGTCGCGATTCTTAATTTTGCGCGGCGCGGCGCTTTAGCGCTGCGATAAGCCTTCTACCAAGTCGGCCCTCCGCCCCTGAGGTTGGCGCACTCACTGCCTTAGCGTCAGCCCGCTCAACACGCCCTGCTGCTTGGCGATCAGCGCCTGAACTCCCTGCCTAGCGAACGCCATCATCTTCGCGAACTGCGCTTCATCAAATGCTTGCCGTTCCGCGGTCGCCTGCACTTCCACCATCTTGTGTCCCGCCGTCATCACAAAATTCATGTCCACATCGGCGCGCGAGTCTTCCTCATAACAAAGGTCGAGCAATACTTCGCCATCAACAATTCCTACGCTCACCGCCGCCACAAAATCTCTCAACGGAACCGACGTCAAAGTTCCAGCTTCCACCAATTTTTCCAGCGCCAAACCAAGCGCCACGAACGCGCCCGTAATCGAAGCAGTGCGGGTCCCGCCATCGGCCTGTATCACATCGCAGTCGATCCAGATCGTGCGTTCCCCGAGACGCGCCAAATCAGTCACTGCTCGCAGTGATCTCCCAATCAGCCGCTGAATCTCATGCGTCCGCCCGCTTGGCCGGCCCTTCGCTACTTCGCGCGCTGTCCGCGTCAGCGTGGCCCGCGGAATCATGGCGTACTCACTCGAGATCCACCCCTTGCCCGAGTTCCGCATGAACGGCGGCACGGTCTCTTCAATCGAAGCGGTACAAATTACCCGCGTGTTTCCTACCTCAATCAACACCGACCCTTCCGCCGTGGTAATAAAATCCGGAGTGATCACGACAGGCCGCAACTGGTCAACAAGGCGATTATCAGAACGATAGAACATAAGCGAGGATTGTAAACGATGGAGCCAGCAGAATTTCCGGATGCTTTTGTCGATTAAGTCACTTTCTGATTCCCACCGACGGACCTTGCATCATTACAAACTCTTTTCAATTCTTCACGAATCTCGATACAACTTCGCGCCAAGCTTGAGGTCCAATGATCTAGGGAGCGGAATACCGCTCTCACCGCCACTGGACGGGAAGGCTTCAACCTTCCACAGGAGGTACCAAATGTCTGCAAAGCATCGCAGTCACAGGCTCCGAACCAAGTCCGATTTTCGCAGTCTGGCCAAGACACAAATCAACCAAACCTTCGTCCTCACCACAACCCTGCTGCTAACCATCGCCAGTTTCGCCCAACAATCGACTCCAACCCCTCAGACGCGGGATTCACAATCCGCTACACCGGACCCAGTCGCATCCGCTGCCCCGGCTCCCACTGCCGCCATCGTTTCAGTTCCCGCCGGCACTCGGATCGCTCTAGTGCTGACGCAACCGATTCAGACTCGCTACGTTCATCGCGGCGACGACATCTATGCACAAACCACTTCCCCGGTCACCTCAGGCAACGAGGTCGTAATCCCACCCGGCACTTTTGTTCAGGGAAAAGTCGACAAGTTCGAGCGCAGGGGCGGCCGCGGGGAAATCCATCTGCAATCGATGTCGATCACTTTTCCCGACGGCTACGTAACCCCCATCGCAGGCCCTATAGCCCTCGAGAGTAGCGACGGCTACGCCCTGAAAGATCCCGGCAAAGGCCGCATGATCGGAGCTTTCGCACTGCCCGCGGCCGGACTCGGCCTCGGCACCTTAATCGGGCGTGCTCTGAGCAGTTCGCAAGGCACCACCATCAACACCTCGCTGCCACCCAGTTGCGGGGTCCCAACGCCGGGATGCATGAACAACATCTCGACCTTTACTTTTCCTCCCGACCGAGTGAAGAGCATGGCGATTGGGGGCGCAATCGGTTTGGCAGCGGGTGGTATCGCCTCGCTTGCGCTCGTTTTAAACACTCACCATTTCTTTCTCGACGTAGGCGCGCCTGTCGAGATGGTCCTGCAACATCCGATCTCTTTGCAGCAGGACGAGGTCGCCGATGCCATCCGCGACGCCGAACAGCATCCAGCACAAGAGCAGCCTATCGTCCAGCGTCCGCAACCAACGCCACCCCAACCCTCGGACAACGGTCCAACTTTCTGCGAAACGCCCGGCACCCCTGGCACTCCGGACATCGACATCCCCGGCACGCCCGCCATCGGCGACTCGCCCGGAACCCCAGCTATTCACATCCCAGGCATCCCCGCGACTCCGTCCACAACGCATCTCTGTCCATAAGCCGGCTGAAGGATATCTGTCAGAGCTAGGCTCGGCGGAGAGTTTTCCAAATCTCTCCGCCGAGTTAAACTCATGCTCTCAGGTTGAAACAAGTTCTCAAATCCATGAAGACAAGAGTCCGCAACGCTGAGAACTGGGCCCGAGAACCCACCCCATGCCTACTCTGATCCCGCAACCCACGCGCATCCAGTCCGCGGGCAACAAACCCAAGGTCATCGACGAATACGTCGGACGCGTCAACTCTCAGACCTGCGCCGCCAGTGTCGCCCACATGCGCAGTCCCGCCGGATGGCTTGAACCCGGCCAAACTCCCGCATTCGACGAGTTCACAATTGTCCTCAAAGGCAGCTTGCGCGTCGAACATAAGAACGGTTCCCTTGATATCGCTGCCGGGCAGGCCGTAATCGTCCACGCAGGCGAGTGGGTCCGCTACTCCACTCCGCACGACGGCGGAGCCGAATACATTGCGGTGTGCCTACCAGCTTTCTCCCTGGATACCGTTCACCGAGACCAAACTTAGAACTCTGCAGTTGGGGCAGCGATCGCGTCCAACAGAACAGCTGATAATCACACCTGCACCAGTTTCGGGCAATTGACACCGCCAAGCCTTGGGCGTAGGTTGGTGGTATTCCAAGAAACAATCGTGGTCGCCGCGCACTCTGCGCGACGTTCCTTTCCCTGTGTTCCCCAACCGAAAGGAGTTTATCCATGTACACCCGAGTAGTTGAAATTACCAGCAAATCCGGAAAAGCACGTGAGCTTTGCAACATCATCGATGACAAGGTCCTGCCCATTTTGAAGAGGCAGGCCGGATTCCTGGACGAGACCGTAATCGTCTCCGACACGGATCCGAATCGAGTCCTCGCACTCAGCTTCTGGAAGAGTCGAGAGGATGCCCATCGCTACGCCCGCGAACAATTCGACACCGTGCAGAAAACCTTACAACACCTGCTCGAAACTGCACCCGAGGTGCGGACCTTTGATGTCCACACTTCCACCATGCACAAAGTCGCTGCAGATAAAGCCGCTTGAAGCCGAGTCCCACCCTTCATTCTTATTTGAAGGGTGGGATTCCAACCTGTCTACGGAGATTTATCTAAGAGAAAATCTGTCCTGCACCCGCACCTGCTGAGAGACGCCGCGCCCAAATCCCGTGAGCGCTGATCGCAAAACGACGTAGGCTTATTGGCTGAGTTTGATGGCGAGTTGACGTTCCGGTGGAGTCATCTGGCTCCACAATTTCTGAAGGTCATTCTGCAATGCCTGGTTGTCGGGCTGCTGGTGCAAAGCCATAGCGAACCAGCGGTACGCCGTCGGCAAGTCGCGCGGAGTACAGGTTCCGGTTGAGTAGAGGGCGCCGAGGGAAATCATCGCCTTGGGATTGGATTGCTCGGCGGAGGGCTTCAGCAGGCGCAGGCCATGATCGCAGTCCTGGCTCACACCGCGTCCGTAGATGTAGCGCTCCGCCTCGCCCACAGAATCATAAGGCTTACTGCCCGCGGAAGGTTTCGCAGCGTAGGGCTTCGCACTTGCGGTCTTGCGCGGAACAGCCTTCGTGGCAACCGGAGGCTCCTCCGCATCAGACTGCTGGTCCGAATCAGGAGCAGAAGAGTGCGGCGAAGAGTCTGATGCCGCGCTGGAATTATTTGGTGTGGGCACTGCAGAGGGTTGTGAATCTGTAGGCTGCGAAGCAGTTGGTGAAGTTGCATTAGCCGCAGTCGCGTCCGCGGAAGGCGCGGGCGTGGGCGCGCTATCCGTGGGTAGGGGGGTCGCAGGAACCGCGGCGGCGGGAGGAGGAACCGAAGAACTTGGAGTTGCGCCCGTCTGCGCGCCTGCGGAATCGGAAGTAGCCTGCGTAACGTCCGGTGCTGGCTTTGTGGCTGCCGCCTTTTTGTCGCTGCCATTCAACCAATCGAAACCGCCGCTCTTCCAATGCAGGTATCCGAATCCTCCGGCCAATGCGAGTGCGACAACAAAGAGTATCAGCTTGCCCCCACCGCCTTTGTGCTCTTCCTCGTCTTCGAGTAAGTAGTCCAGATTGCCGGAGGATGGCCGAAGCGGATCGCGCCCGGTAGATGAATCGTGGCGATCACGATGAACTCCACCGCCCGCGCCAAACGAAGGTGTATTAAGACCAAGAAAGGAAGGCCCCGTGATCACTGGTTCCGGGCGGGGTTCAGGCTGAGAATACGTGTGCAGCGATTGGGGCCGCTCATCTGGTCTCGCGTTCAGACTTGCAACCGTGACGGAAGACGATTGCGGTGCGGGTTTAGAAACAAGCGGCGCGGACACCGGCGGCCGAGGCGCAGCATTCCCTCCCGCAGCAGTGCTGGAGGACTGACCATCCGCTTGATTCTTTGCTACCAGTGGCGCCCCGCACATTCCGCAGAAGCGATTGGGCTCTGCGTTGTCATTGCCACATCGTCCGCAGCGCACTCCTCCTCCTCAGATTCCTCATATTTAGATTAACTCCGCTGCTACCGATCCCGCCAGTACGATGCAGATTCCCCACTTCCCGTCTGGCCTCTCTCCCCGAAACAGGGGGCGAAATAACAAATAACAATCATGTCTGGGAACTTTGAAGAAGCCCTGCTTGAAGGAAGGCGGCAAGCCAATTTGGGCGGATCGCCTCTCTAGTTCACAGGCGCGCTGGCCGGGTCGGTAAGAGCAATCAACTTGCCGATCGGATATTCTTCCTGGGTTAGGGGGACCTCGGGCTCTGAGTTGAGGATCGTGAGCACAGCCCCGCTAAGCACTCCTCGTAGAAGCAAGCGGTCGCCCTCAATGCCCACCACTCGATATTTCTCGTCGAAGACTGACATCGCATTTAGGCTCATTAGTTCATTAGATGCTACTATCTCCCTCCCGGACACCCAGGAGTTAACCCAAAGTACCGTCGAAAGTTCCAAAACCGGACCAATTTATTCCCTCAGGGGTTTACCCTATCCCACTC
>JAUTWY010000250.1 GCA_030838305.1 Acidobacteriaceae bacterium | reverse complement strand
CCGCGCAGGATACGCCGCGCTTTACGAAGGGGAGATGGTCGTCGCTCACCGCCATGGTGCGCGCGAAGAAATGCGATTGATAGCCGAGGCGGGTGGCCGCTTCATACACTACATCCTCGAGCCAATGAGTCGAATTCGTATCGCGTTCAATATTAAGATCCGCATCTCCGACCATGTCTGCCAGCAAAAGCGCCTTTATCTTCTTCAAGGTTCCATTGGCTTCCCACTTCTCCGCGAGGTGAGTAATGCCATAAAGGCTGTCATTTTCGAACGGCATTTCCTGTCTGAGACCGCCAGAGCCGTCCGGTTTGATCGCTTCTTCAGCGTCGTCCCATACCAGCCAGATGCTGTAGCCTTCGCGAGGCTTGCCGCGAAGCTGATTGGCGAATTCCAGGAGCAGCGCGCTGGACGAGCCACCGTCGTTGGCTCCCACGAAGGATGTATTACGTAACGGGTAATTCGTGTCGTAATGACTCGCGATCACGACGATGCCGTCTTTCGTGCCTGGAAACTTAGCGATGATGTTATGGACGGGAAACTTCCCCTCGGGGGTGTCGGCGGTGAATGCATCCTGTTCGACTGTGTCGTTCTTGAGATGGGCGAGGATGTAGTTTTCAACTTTCTTGTGATTGGCGCTGCCAACAGGACGCGGCCCGAAGGCGACGATCTCTTTCACGTACTGCATTGCGCGCGCGCCGTCTATGGTGGGCGGAGGGCCGCTCTCTGGCGGAAAAGTAAGCTTGGGCGTTTGGTCTAGTGTAATGGAAGCGGGGCTTTGTACGTGAACCTGACCGGCATCCTTATCGTGGTCGCAGGATGCGACGGTCACGGCAAAAGAAAGAAGCAAGACCGGGAGAGAGACTATCTTAATCAATTCATAAACCTCACAACCAGACTAGACCGCTGAGCTGCAGTGAAGCTTGTCATCCCGAGCGAAGCGAGGGACCCTGGTTCTCGCCTGTGCGAACCGATGTTCTCGCTGCCGGCAAACACCAAGATCCCTCGCTTCGCTCGGGATGACAACTCGTTGAACGACAAGCAGTCAAATCGACGCTCAGATTCCCTGCTTTTCTTTTCGTGCCCGGCGCTGTTTAGGATGCACCATCCAGGCAATGCCAATGCTGATCCCATATAGCGCGACCATAGGAGCGGCAAAGATGCACATGCTCAAAATATCCGGAGTGGGGGTGACGATCGCCGCAACGATGAAAATCAAAAGAATGGCGTAGCGAAAGTTCTTCCACATGAAACTGGCGCTGACGATGCCCATTAACGCTAGAAAAAAAATCAGAATCGGCATCTCGAAGATCAGGCCCATGCCGAGGATGATGCTCAGAAATAAGGAGGTGTATTCCGAGATGGTGATCATCGGCTGAAATTGCCTGCCGAAATGCACGAGAAAACCGAGCGCCTGCGGATACACAACTTTGAAGCCGAAGTATCCACCGGTCGTGAACAGCGCGATAGTCGAAACCATGAAGGGAACAACATAGCGCTTCTCGTTGCGGTAAAGCCCCGGTGAAATGAACATCCAGACCTGGTAAAGCACGAACGGCGAGGTAAGGAATAGACCAGCAAGCGCGGCAATCTTCAAGTAAAGGTTGAAGGGTTCGGTGGGGTTCAAATAAACCAGTTGCTGCGACAGGCCGTTGGCTTTCAGCACGTCCATGATCGGGCGTTGCATGACGTCGTAGATGCGCTCGACCTTCCACCAACAGGCAAAGAATCCCACAGCAACCGCGGCGATTGAGTAGACCAGACGGCGGCGCAGTTCTTCGAGGTGATCGAGGAATCCCATGGTCGGCATAGGGTCGCGCTTGGACTCTTCGGGGGCTACCTCGGTCGCGGTCTCAAACATGGGAAGCCTGCGACGTAGAGGGGCTAGAATCCGCGACAGCTTCGGTCGCGGGAGTAGCGTCCGGGGCGGAGGTTGAACTGGCGGCCGGGGTTTCCAAAGTCGGAGCAGCCAAGGTGGCTGCGGATTCAGCTTCGCGAGGAATTGATTCGCCTTCTGCGGGGCTCACATTGAGGCTGGCTACGGTCCCTGACGGCGGAGGGCTGGCAGGAATCGCGTTTTGCTTCTCCACCTCAAGGTGGGCGATCTCAGTTTCGATCTGCGACTTGAATTCGTTCGAGGCGCGGCGTAGTTCGGCGAGCAGGCGTCCCGCTTGACGAGCCATCTCCGGCAACTTCTTCGGCCCAAAAAGAATGAGCGCCAGGAAGAAGAGGAAGATTGTGTCGGAAAAACTCATGGCCTCATCATAATGCGGCGGGGCCAAGGCGGCAACGCGGGCCGGCGGCGCTTGTGGCCTCAGACGTTTAAGGCCCCGGCTTCAGGACCACCGTGTTCCGTTCGTCGCCAGCGATAATGCGATAGAACTTTCTGAGATCCTCGGCCTTATCGAGAGGCACACTGAGTTCTTTTACTTCGAAGGTGCGGGTATAGCCAACGACATTGCCCTTGACCACGGTCTTGGCGTGGTAGCTGGCAAAGCTGTAGTCGGCGTCGACGGGGGGCGGCAAATCGTCCACGGTGTAGCCGGCCGGGATCGTGATTTCAAATGTGTCCGTATCACGCGCCGGCTCCTCGAGTTCGATAGGGAAGTTCCTGGGCTCTTTGGTCTCGAGGAATCCGAACCCTTTACTGCCGATCACGCGCGGCCGTACCAGCAACAGACCACCGGCGCTCTTG
>JAUTWY010000220.1 GCA_030838305.1 Acidobacteriaceae bacterium | reverse complement strand
GTTGCCACAGTCCACGACTATCGTGATGTCCTTTTTGGTGGACATGCGCCTGAGCCAGATGATCACTTGTTGCAAGACCTGCGGGAAACGATGAAGGCGACAGGAGCCCACATCGGCATTGCGACGGATGGGGATGCGGACCGCTTTGGAATTGTCGATGCCGATGGAACTTTTTTGCAGCCCAATTATGTAATCGCTCTGCTGTTCGACTACCTGGTGGAAACCCGGGGATGGAAGAATGGCGTCGCGAAGTCGGTGGCGACTACCAACTTGATCAACGCCATCGCCAAAGAGCGTGGCGTGGAACTGCATGAGACTCCGGTTGGGTTCAAATACATTGGTGAGCTGATCCTGCAGGACAAGATCGCGATTGGCGGGGAAGAGAGTGCCGGACTTTCGATCCGTCATCATGTGCCGGAGAAAGACGGCGTGCTCGCGGGATTGCTCTGTTGCGAGATGGTGGCGCGGCGCGGCAAGCCATTAGGTGAGCAATTGAAGGCATTATGTAACCATGTTGGTTCCTATTATCCCCAACGGGAGAACTTCCGCTTGACGCCTGAGGTCAAAGCGAAGTTCACTGAGAAGTTAAGGTCCGATCCCCGGGAGTTTTGCGGACACACCGTAATTGAAGTGGTTCGCACGGACGGGTTGAAGCTGGTGTTCGACGACGGCTCGTGGGTGTGTTATCGGCTCTCGGGAACCGAGCCCGTGGTGCGGGTGTACTCCGAGGCGCGAAGTGAGCGAGGTCTGGAGAGGTTGAGCACGGCGGCCAAACAATGGATTTTCGAGTAAAGAGCATTGCAAGAATTCGGCGCTTTCCCAGCGCCCAGGATGGGCTGCGTGCGATGGCCCAAAGCGCGCCCCAGGCCGAAGCGATGGCTGCGTCGTGGATCGAGAGTGCGCGTCCGATGGCGGCGCAAGTCTATGCTCTGCGCCGACGCATTGCCACGATCACGGTCGCTGTATTGGCGGGCTTGCTGTTCCTGCACGTGATGTTTGGGGCGAATGGCATGGTGGTGTACAAGCAGAAGCGGGCAGAATATGAATCGCTGCAAAAGCGCATCGTGCAGGCACAGAAGGAAAATGATTTGTACGTGCAGCAGATTCACGGATTGAAAACCGAAGAAAAAGCCATCGAGAAAGAAGCGCGCGAGCAGTTGCGCTACGCGCGTGCCGGAGAATATGTATACGTCCCGCCTGCTCCGGTGAATCCGGTGCCGCTCAATCATTCGGCTAAAAAATAAACGCGGACTCAACGGGAAGCGTTCCGGTATCAGTGTTTACAAACGGATGACATTGAGTTTTTTCCTCTGTGGTATAGTTCGGGACGTTAAGTGGCGTTCGGTAGGGTATTCAGTACTTGCCGGACGTAAGATAAGAATTTCCTCCCATAACGGCGGCGTGGGTCCGCGATCGGAAGATCAAAAGGAGAAAAATCGGCCATGAGAAAAGTGCTAGTGCTTTGTCTGGCAATCTGTTTCGTATTTGCGCTGACAGCTCTTGCGTTTGACGAAATGGGAAAGAGCACGACTGTCAACGGTTGGGTCGCTGACGATAAGTGCGGCGCGAAGGGCGCCAACGATAAGGCTGAGGCATGCACCAAGAAATGCCTGGCGGCGGGCGCGAAGATGGTGATCGTGACCGACAAAGATCAGAAGGTTCTTGTTGTGGACAACCCGGATGCTCTCAAGGGCCACGAGGGGCACCACATTGCCGCAACTGGACACATGGGTAAGGACTCGATTCATGTGGAAAGCGCGAAGATGCTCTGAGGTAAGATTTGGCAGTGATTCCAGGGCGGCCGCGGCCGCCCTTCTATTTTTGGGCAGCTTCGGCGGCGAGGACGCCGCCAGTTGCTACAAATTACCGGACCACGCCTTGGAGTGGCGAACTGGCAGTGGCATACAACTTTTTTGGCATGCGGCCAGCAAGGTACGCTTCGCGGCCCGCCAGCACTCCATGCCGCATGGCTTCGGCCATGAGTACTGGATCTTGAGCGTTGGCGATGCCGGTATTCATGAGCACTGCGTCAGCGCCGAGCTCCATAGCGATGGCGGCGTCGGAAGCTGTGCCCACGCCTGCGTCCACAATCAGTGGAACGCTGGTGATCATCTCCCGCAAAATACGAATGTGCGCCTGGTTCTGAATGCCCATGCCACTGCCGATGGGCGCGCCCAGCGGCATCACTGCCGCGGCTCCGGCATCGATCAGACGCTTGGCGAAAACAATGTCGTCAGAAGTGTAGGGCAGGACGGTGAAGCCTTCGCTCACCAAAATGCGCGTGGCCTCGAGCGTGGCCTGCACATCTGGATAGAGCGTGGCTTGGTCGCCGATCACTTCGAGTTTTACCCAGTCGGAGAGCCCCACTTCGCGCCCTAATCGCGCTGCGCGAACGGCTTCATCCGCGGTGTAGCAGCCGGCCGTGTTAGGCAAGAGAAAATATTTCTTCGCATCGATGTAGTCGAGCAGAGACTCCTTGCTGCGGTCGAGATTGACCCGGCGCACGGCGACCGTGACCATGTCGGCCCCGCTCGCCTCGAGCGCCCGGGCAGTTTCCTGAAAAGATTTGTACTTTCCCGTGCCGACGATCAGGCGCGAGCCGAAGCAACGGCCGGCAATTACGAGTGGGTCGCCCATGACCCTACATTGTAAACCGAGTTGGACAGATATCGAGCTGCGCCCAACTGGACAGCCGAGGGCGGCTGACCTCACATGATTCTTGCAATACCTTATGGAGCGGGTGTGCTTTCCGCCCGGGCGTAGAGCTCATCGATCTGACTGCGGTAACGTTCCTCGATCACGCGGCGCCGCAGTTTCATGGTGGGTGTGAGCGCGCCATTGTCGGGGGAGAATTCGTCGGCGACAAGCAAGACGCGCTTTAGCTTTTCGAAGCGTGCGAGTTTCTGATTCACTTCATCGACAACTGCGTCGTAAAGCGCCTGGACTTTGGGGTTGCCAACGAGTTCGGCGCGCGAGGAAAATGCAATGTCATTGGTTCGGGCCCAGTCTTCGAGCACTGTGAAATTAGGCGAGATGATGACAAAGGCAAACTTGCGCTTGTCGCCCAGGATTACGGCCGTGCCAATGAATGAGTTTAGTTTAAGAGAGTTTTCGATGGGCTGCGGTGCAATGAACTTGCCCCCCGAAGTTTTGATCAGTTCTTTCTTGCGATCGGTGACCGAGAGATATCCATCGGTATCGATGTTGCCAAAGTCCCCGGTCTTGAACCAGCCGTCCATAACTGCATTCTGAGTTTCTTCAGGGCGATTCCAATATCCCTTGAAGACGGAAGGGCCGCGCACCAGAATTTCCCCATCATCGGCAATGCGAACCTCGAGGTTCGGAAGAATCTTGCCGACCGTGCCAATGCGATGGTTAATGGGCGTGTTCACGGCAATCACGGGAGAGGTCTCGGTTAAGCCGTAGCCCTCGTGAATGCGAATGCCGACGGCGGCATACCACTCCGCGAGTTCGCGGCCTAGCGGCGCGCCACCCGAGATGAAGGTCTCGACGTTGCCTCCCATGCCCGCGCGGATTTTCGAGAAGACCAGTTTGTTGGCGAGCTTCCAGCTTGGCGAGGTCGGGATTTGTCCGGCGAGAATTGTGGCCTGGTGCGTGCGGCCGACAGAGAGCGCCCACTGGTAAATGGCGCGCGTGGGAAAACCACGGGCGGACATCTCGGTCTTGGCGTAGATTTTTTCGTAAACTCTGGGTACCGAAACGCAGAGCGTAGGACGCACCTCCAGCAGCGTGGTGGCAAGATTTTCCATGAATGGACAGTAGGCCAGAGTGACACCGTGGTAAAGCATAGTGAAATCCACGTGACGCGCCGTCACGTGCGACAGCGGCAGAAACGAAACGCTCGTCAGCCCCGGGCGCATGTCGAAGCCGAGCAGCGAATAGGCGATGTTAGACGCCATGTTGTGATGCGTGAGCATCACCCCCTTGGAAGTTCCGGTGGTGCCCGAGGTGTAGATGATGGTGGCAAGATCTTCAGGTTGGACGGATCGAGCGATAGAGTCGATCTCGATTTCGAGAGTGCTGCCACCTGGGGTCATCAGCTGGTCCATGCGCACGCAGGGGACAGCAAGGTCATTGGGGGCCTGGATCTGGTCCATGACTATGATTTTCTGAACCTGGGTCTGAGAGACAATTGATTGAACCTTCCGCAACTGATGTTCCGTAGAAACAAAAACGGCGCAGGCCTCAGAATCGCGCAGTGCGTACGCGGTTTGTTCAGCGGTTAAGGTTGCGTACACAGGAACCGTAACAGCCCCGAGCAGCAAAATGGCGAAGTCCGCAGTGGACCATTCCGGGCGATTCTCACTCAGAATGGCAACCCGGTCGCCTTTGCGAATGCCCCATTCGTGCAGAGCGCTGGCCGTTCCGGCAACCTTACGTTGGAGGTCGGAAGAGGAGATCGGCAGCCACTTCCCCGATTGGCGATATAACATCACGCGGTCGAGGTTACGTTTGGTGGCGGCGAAGAAGATGTCGTTCAGCGTAACAATGCTCATCAGAACGTAACTGTGCTCTGAAGCGAATGTACTGGTTTACCGTGACTTTGGGCAATCCGAAAGGTGAGAAAGCAGTGTACTGATTGGCATCCTGGTCCGGAGGCGCCTGAAAATTACAATGTCTCCGAGAGCAGTGGGATATCATCTCCCCAGGAGGACGCAATGCAAAAGAAATTGCCGAATGGATTGCTGGCGTCATTGCTTATCTGTGCGCTGGCGATCGCAGTGGCCAACCCGCCCTCGGCGGAGGCGAAATCGCCAGAAGGCGCGTCAATGCCCAAGGTGGGCGAAATGGCGCCGGAGTTCAAACTGAGCTACTTCGATGGTGCTGACCTCAAAGATGTGTCCTTGAGCCAATACAAAGGCAAGAAGAATGTGGTACTCGCATTTTTTATCTTCGCTTTTACCGGTGGTTGAACGGCGCAGATGAAAGCTTTCCAGCAGGATCTGAAGCGGCTGGAAGCTACCGACACCCAGGTTCTGGGTGTGAGCATGGACAGTGCCTTTTCCAATAAAGCCTTCGCTGATCAAATTGGAGTTACGTTTCCCCTGCTGAGCGATTGGGGCGGGGATGTAACTCACAAGTACGGGATCTATCTGGACAAATACAAAGCCGCGCGCCGCGTGAACTTTCTGATCGGCAAGGATGGGAAGATCCTGGAGGAGCAGGTGGATAAGGACGCCATCGACCCGAAGAAAATTGTGGACACGTGCGAGAGGCCAAAGCTGAAGAACTGAGGGATCTTCATTGCCTGAGGCAGGCGGCGAAAACAAGGCCCCTCACTTCGTTCGGGATGACAATCGAGTGGGCTAAGAGACTTCAGGCACCCGGCAATTCGAAGGAAAATACCGAGCCGCGGCCGAGCTGGCTGGTGACGCTGACCACTCCGTCGTGGGCTTCAACGATGGCTTTGGCGATGGCTAATCCCATACCTGTGCCCTGCACGCTGTAACGCTGGTCGCGGCCGCGGTAGAACTTGTTGAAGACAAGCGATTGCTCGAAGTCGTCGATGCCGTGGCCGTGATCGGTGACGCTGGTGACGATGCGATCTCCCTTTGCTTCGGCGGTGATTGTAATGCGCGAATCCGGTGGGGAGTATTTGGCTGCGTTTTCCAGTAACTGCTTGAGTACTTCCGCGATACGGTCGGAATCCACACGAACCTTCGGCAGTGACTGTGCCACGCGCACGTCGAGTGGGTGCTGACCGAGAAACGTTTTGGATTCTTCCACCGCGGACTCGATGACACTAGCGATATCGACGGGCGCCAGGTGTAGTTCCACCTTGTGAGCATCAAGTTGCGCCATCTCCGTGGCTTCGCCGACCAGACGATCGAGACGGTCAGTTTCTTCGTTGATAACGGTGAGCAATTCCTTTCTCTGAGA
>JAUTWY010000214.1 GCA_030838305.1 Acidobacteriaceae bacterium | reverse complement strand
TGCAGCAAAACTGGCGGCCGCGGGGCAAGAAGAAGTTAGGAAAGAACAATCAGTTCGGCTGGATTATTTTGAAATTGCAGGTCCGGATAGCCTGGAGCCGCTCGAAGACATTGCGAATGGAGCGCTGGTGGCGGTGGCAGCCTTGGTGGGCGAGACGCGGCTTATCGATAATGTGGTGCTAGAGAGTGGGGGCGGGGATGATGCGGGCGAGAACCAAGGTCCCTCGCTGCGCTCGGGATGACAAACTGAAAAGTTGTTTACGGTTGAGGGCTCACTTGGAGATTTGCCGGGGCGGGAACAGCAGCAGCATTCTTGGCTGAAGTGGCGCGGGATTCGAGTCGTTGGCGCATCATGGTTTCGATCTGGGACCAGAGGCGGGGATCGCACTCGCTCTCCATATGACCGGGAGTGAATACGCGGTCGAACCATGAGGCATCTGGACATTGGACAGGAGTTTTTTTGTAGTCCGTCAGATAGTTTCCCAAAATCTCTGTCTTTGTGGGATCGGCGGCTGTGATTTTCGCACGACCGTGAATGATGCCGTGAGGCTGATAAAAGTTCACGGCTTCAGCGACATTGTCAGGAATGATGGAATCGTTCTGCCACGCTTTGGCGACGCTATCCACCTGCACCGTCAGCAGAACCGGTACACCCTGCCGCCGCAGTTCGCGAGCCAGCACCACCGCTGCTGACGCTCCCCAGCTTTGTCCGAAGAGGATAATGCGGGCGCGGGTGCGTTCTTCGGTAGAAAGAATGCCATCGTGGTTGGTGTCGAGAAGCTGGAGGATAGCGGCGTAGGCGAGTTTTCTTCGCCGATTTTCAAAAACCCTCACATAAGTATCTTTGGGAAACGCAGGACGAATTCGTTGCGCGAGTCGAACTGGGCCGTGATGCTGATTGTTATGGCCGACGAAACCACCGACGAAACCGATCACAATATTAGAGAAAGTCGCGGCGTTGTCGGAGCGAAGAGATGGAGTCTCGACTGCGCGCAAAAGTTGCGGCATGCTTGCGGCTAGAATCGTCGAGGCGACGAGGAGAGCGCGAACTGGAGACATCCCGCGCATGCGGATTCCCACTCTTGAGATGATTCGTACCGTCCAGGGGATGCTGTAAAAGGACGAGCGACTCGCCGGTCATTCGTTGGCCGATCGCGAGGCTTGGCCGATCGCGAGGCTCAAAGGCTGACGGCAGCGCGGTCAAATGAAGAAACTGCAGGGTGCTTCGAACATTTGACCCGTCCGACAGTCTACACCCGTTTGTCAAGACGCGAGCGGGGTCTTAAGTCTCCAGCCGGGGTCCTCCGTCCGGAAATGCAGGCGTTGCCTGCGAGGACATAACGCAGGGGTTGGTCGGCAGCTTTGCTGATGCCGATGCGAGGAGTGATCTGAATCTGTTTTGCGCGGAAGCCGTCTTCTGCAATCCACAACCCGGATGCGGGAGAAGTGAGATCGCATCCGTTGTCGCGGGAGCGGGTGATGCCGAAGGCTTGGGCCAGGCGGCCGGGACCAGAGGTCAGTTTGGGCAGGTCGCGCAGGTCGCGCAACACAATTCCGCGAGCTCGTACCATTTCTTCGATGCCTTCCAGCGGTTCGAGGGCGCGAAAAAGAACTGACCCGGCCTTCCCTTGCCTCTCACACGATACGTTCAAGCAATTGTGATTCCCGTAGATAAAGTACACGTAGGCATATCCCGGCGGACCGAACAGCACCGAGGTGCGGGCGGTGTTTCCGGCGGCGGCGTGAGCCGCGGGATCGTTCTCTCCGAGGTAAGCTTCTACTTCAACGATGCGGGCCGCCCGACGGGGCTTTCCATCGCGCACCAGAATTTTACCGAGAAGCTCGCGAGCGACGCGTCGCGGAGAGCGTGCGAAGAAGGCACGATCGAGAGGGCGGAGGAGCCGCGGAGAGGCGGGGGCAAGCATAGGTCGAAGGTCAGAATGCAAGAGCTGGAACACAAAGTCAAAATGCGGGGACTGAATGGTGGTGTTAATTTGTCGGACGCCAAGAAAAAGCCTTCGAGCTTCGCTCGAAAGGACAGCCGGGGGCGGCTGTCCCCACATGAGCATTTTTCAACTAACTGGTGACTTTCCCCGATTCTTTCAAATACGCCAGCACTTCCGCGGCATGGCCTTCCGGCTTTACTTTGGGGAAAATGTGCTGGATTATTCCGTCAGGCCCAATCACGAACGTGCTCCGAACAACGCCCATGACTTTCTTGCCGTACATGTTCTTTTCCTGTACCACGCCGAAAGCATTGGCGACTTTTTTGTCGGCATCGGCCAGCAAAGAGAAGGGCAGTTTGAACTTCTCCTGGAACTTTTTCTGCGCCTGGGGCGTGTCCGGAGAGATGCCAAGTAACACGGCGCCGGTTTTTTGCATCTGTTTGTAGGTATCGCGAAATTCGCAGGCCTCGACGGTGCATCCCGGAGTATCGGCGCGAGGATAGAAATACAGCACAACCACTTTACCCCGCAGACGCTTCAGGGAGATTTCTTTTCCGTTCTCGTCCAGCGAAGTAAAGTCGGGAGCCTTATCATTGATATTCATGAGTGCCTCATTTCAGCGAAGTCAGAGTTGAAGACCGGCAGTGCCGTGGCAAGCCCGGAACAATTTATGTCCAGAAGGTTTTTATACAGCAGATTAGGGTCGGCCGTCATCGTCACTGTGGCGGTGCTTGCCGCAATGGCTCTGCGAAGCGAGGCGCAGCAAAGGCCGCAACTCAAGCGTCCGCAGGAAACTCCCGAAGAAACGCCTGCCGAAACCAAGAAGGCGAAGAAAGTGAAGGGTCCGCGCGCCGTGGGAGTTTTGCAACTCAGCAATGGCAAAGCGACGTTAATCCCAGTGGCTATTCTGGTGGACGGCAAGTTCCACGATGCGAGTGCCTATAAGGCGGATCCGGTGCCGATGGCGCTGGAAACTGGAACGGTGTATGAGGCTGAACAGGGTGGCGAGTCGCAAGGACTGTTCACCACCAACGGGGCGCTGCATAGCAAGGCTGCCGGCAGCCTGAATCCGTGGCTGGGCACCGGGGCCTATTTGCCACATGGAACGGACGCTCCGAGGACGAGGCGCAAGGCGGAAGACGTCCCGGTGGGAATGGATGCTGGTGGCGATGAGCCGCCGCGGCTGAGCAGAAAGCCGGCGCCAGCTTCGAGCTCGAGTGCGTCTCCGACCACATCTGGCGAAAAAGAATCGTCGGAGAAGCCGGGGGGTGAGGTGGCGGCGTCGAAGACTGCGGACCAAGGCGAGAAGAAACAGTCGCCGCCTTCGGGAAAGACGCCCCCGGCGCAACCATTGCCCGCCCAGTCATCGCCGGGAAAAGCATCTCAGAGTCAGACATCTCAAACGGCAGCATCTGATACTTACTATCGACCTACGCTGCGACGAGGCAAGCCGACGCAGGCGGCGCCGGAGGAAGAGGATCCTACGCCGAAAGCAGGTGATGCGGGGGCACCCCCATCGACGCCGATCAGCGGCGCCAAGCCCCTACAAGTCATGCCAGCAATTTCCGATTCAGGCGGACCTGATCCGCAGTCCTACAAGTTCTTTTGGAAAGAAGGCGAGGAGGAAGAGCGGCGGAAGCAAATGCTCACCCTGGCAGGCGAGGAACTGCGGGCATACATGAATGCACGGGCGAAAGCGGCTATTGGAGCAAAACCCGCAGCCAGCAAGGCTGAGGCCCCTAGGGGCAAAGCTGGGATGAAGCCTGCGCCGATATTTGAAAATATTCAGTTTCGCGCCTTCGATGTATGGAAGAGCAATCAGCCGGTAATGATTTTGAGCGCTGAAGCACATCTTCCCGCGGCGACCTCCGGGACAGGCACGGCGCCGGAAACCTACCAGATAACGCTGGTAAGCCGAACCGATATCTATGGCAGCCTGCGCAAGCTCTATTCGGGAGTGACCGATAAGTTTCACCTGGACGTGACGCCGCGGCTGGAGCTGATCGACGCCGTGGATGCGGACGGCGACGGCCGCGGAGAATTACTGTTTCGCGAAACCACGGATGCGGGCAACGGCTATCTTATCTATCGCGCAACTGGAGACAGGCTGTGGAAGATGTTTGACAGTTTGGGCGGGGAGTAGGGGGGCGGGTCGGTTCTCAGTTCTCGGTTCTCGGTAGCAACGCTTGGAGTGACGAGTGGGAACCGAGAACTGCTTCTAAGTTTCGATTCCTACATGGCAGACGCGGCCAACCAAGTAGTCAGCGGCCGAGTTGCCATCTGCCATGGTCATGACTTCGATGGGATAGGCTTGGTTGTGCGGCCGCAAAATCAGGTGGTTGCCGGCTGTTTCCACATACTTCACCGTACAGGTTCCGTCCTTTAGAACCGCATACATATTGAATTCGCCCTTGCGATAAGGCTTGAGCGAGTTGTAGTGGCGGTCGATAAGGAGCGTGGCTCCGGGCAGAAGGCGCGGGTACATGCTCATGCCTTCGCGGGCGTCGACTTTGATAAGCACGAAGCGTTCCCACTGCTCACGATCGCCTTCGAGTTCCGGCTTGAGCTTCTTGAGAAAACTCTTCTTGAATTTCAGGATCTCCTTGACGTTCATGCTAGTGAGGACCGAATGGGTGGCCGCGACGGGCCCGTCTGTGAGGAGAACGTTCTGGAATTCGTCGTTGCTGGGGGGCACAATCGAAGCGCGTTTGTTGACCTCAGAGGGGTCCAACAGATCCAGCACCGAGAGATGCTGAACCGCCAAGACCCGGTCCATGCCTTCAAGGCTTAATCCACGCTTGCGATTTAAAAAGTTGGAGATATGAGCCTGTTTGAATCCGGTCTGCTGGGCCAGACGGAGGCCGGTAAGATCTCCCTCATCGATGCGCCCCCAAAGAGTATCGCGCAGGTTGTCTTGCAGCACTCGGAATTTCATGCGGGGAGTATAGCATGTGTTGTATAGCACTATGCTAAGCATAATATCTTATATATTTCTAA
>JAUTWY010000143.1 GCA_030838305.1 Acidobacteriaceae bacterium | reverse complement strand
CACCAATCAACACCTTGCGGCTGTCGAATAGCTTAAGCAGCAGCATGCCGACGGAACATCCGGCAGTGAGCAGCCCCCAAAACCATGAGACCGCAGCCGCACCTGTGGTGTGAGGATCGAAGCCGTGATACTCATGCAGAAATTTCGAAATCCAGTCCGCGGTGCCTTGTTCGCAACCAACATAGGCGAACATGGCGGCAAAATACAGCCAGACCACGCGCTTGCGCGCCAGGCTGCGATACATCTCCCACGATCCAGG
The DNA here is from genome assembly GCA_030838305.1 of Acidobacteriaceae bacterium. Lineage (GTDB taxonomy): Bacteria > Acidobacteriota > Terriglobia > Terriglobales > Acidobacteriaceae > Sulfotelmatobacter. The sequence continues at coordinate 10,686 of JAUTWY010000143.1, read as the reverse complement.
ATGTTCCTCGACGGTATGCTGAACGCGCGGGAACCTGGACGAAGATAAAATAACGATCATTAGCACGGTGGAAACCGCGAAAATCCAATACATCGAGAGCCACGGAAGCCCGGCAGGAGTCACTCTCCCCAGAACACGTAGGAAAATATTTTGCCCGGCGGCTCCACCATCCAGGTTGAGGACGAGATAAGAATAAATTCGCGGACTAACAAACGATGCGCTGCCGAAAACAAGTTGGGCCAAGGTTGAATTGAAAGCATAATGCTCCTCGCCGCCCGCCACCCGCAGCAACGGGTTGATCGCTACTTGCAGCGTGGCCATCCCCGCCCCAATCACAAACAATGAAACCATTGCTACGCGATATTGCGGAAACAGAGCGAAGCTCAGGGATCCCAGCGTGCCCACCAGAAACGCCAGTATCATCACCGGCTTCTCAGTAAATCGTTCGACGAGAAAACCCGCGGGAATGGACATCACTCCATAAGCGATAAAAAAGGCGAAGGCCAGAAATCCCGCAGCCGTCAGGCTGACGTGAAAGCTGCTGATAATATCCGGCACAATCGGACCAAGAATATTGGTCAACAAGGAAATAACGAAGAATGTGAGAAAGATCAGAACGACCATGTAGCGATTTCTGGCCATTAGTATCCCGTGAACTGCCGAGATGGGCTCAGGTTGGAAAACTCAGGATGCACTTGGCACCTTCGCACAAAAGCGATCATGCCACACCCTGGCCGCGCCGATCAGGTTGGTATCTTCTCCCAGTGAAGCCAGTATAAGTTCAGCCTTCTCAAACGGAACAAACCGGCAGCCGCGGCAAATCACTTCGCGGATGCCGTCGAGAAATAGAAGCGCGCTGTTCATCACGCTGCCACTCAAAACAATCATGTCGGGGGTAAACAAGTTGATGAGATTGGCCAGGCCAATCCCCAGGTAATAAGCCTCGCGTTCGACCGCCTGCCGTGCCACAGGATCGCTTTCCTGCGCGAGTTCGCAAATGCGTTTAGCGGTAAGACGCTCACGGTGCGGATAGTCGCCCGGCGCCTTGGCATTCACCCATGCAGCCATCGCCGGCCCCGCCGCCAGCGATTCCCAACAGCCGTGGAAACCGCAAGAACAAAGCGGTCCGGAAGGGTCGATGACTTGGTGACCAACCTCAGGATGCGATCCATCCACTCCGCGGTACAGGCGCCCGTCAAAAACAATTCCGCCCCCGATTCCGGTTCCAACTGTCACATAGATGAGCCGCGCCTTGTTCTTTCCGGCGCCCCAGCCTGCCTCCGCCATGGCTGCGGCATCAGCGTCGTTCTCCATCGCTACTTGCACTTTGAAAATGCGAGCCAGGTCTTCCACAGGATTCTGGCCGCGCCATCCCGGAAGAAAATCAACTTCACCAAACCTGCCTGTGAATGGGTCGACCGGACCGGTCGACCCAATCCCAATCCCGGTAATCTCGACCCCGGCTGTGCGTGCCGTCTGACGCAGCATGCTGGCGGTCCTGGCTAGTCCGTCAGCGTAATTGTCCACGTCAGTGGCCGATTCCTGACGTGACAATACCTGCCCGCGATCATTCACCATGCCCACCGCTATCTTGGTCCCACCGATGTCAACGGCCCCGATCATGCCACATTCCTCGTCGGTTCCCTTGCGAGGCAGACATCACCTCATGGATTAGCCACCCAGAGCGCAATTCGAAGCGTTGCCGATCAGCTCTTAATGCTCTTGGAAGCTTCATCCCACGACACTGGGACCTTGCGAAAGTAAGCTTCGTTCGCCATGTGGCAGGCCAGTGCCGCGTGGTGGCCGAAGACTGCGTCTTCCACAACCGGCTTGCGCGAGCGCACGGCTTCGAAAAAAGTCCACAGGTGGGGTTTGATGTCGTCGTAATCGGGTCCCTTGAATGCCATTGTTTCGGGCATGGGCTCGTGACCCAATTTCGGATCATTCTCCTCGTGCCATTTCTTCTCGTAAGCGCTCCGCATGGCGCGCGGGAATCCCGAGTCGTAGTAGCTCGGCCCTGAGTCCTTGCCGGTTTGCGGCGTGAAGCTGAGACCGAACTCCGTCACTTCGAGAATTCCCTTTGAGCCCTGGATGCGATAGGTCTCCGGCATGTCTGTGCCCTGATTCAGTCGCATGTAAACCGGCAGATCGCCGTAGTAAAAGAGAGTAGCGTGGACGTCAGGCATGTTGCGGCCATCTTTCCAGCGCCGGATTCCACCGATCGCCATCGCCTGGCGCGGAGCCTCATTCATGTCCAACATGTACATCATGCCGCTAACCAGGTGAACCAAAAGATCGCCGGCCAGCCCGGTGCCATATTCCTTCCAGCAACGCCAGCGGGCGAAGACGTAGGGATCGAACGGGCGCTTCGCGACTGTTCCCTGCCAGGTATCCCAGTCGAGCGTGGCAGGTGATAGATCAGGAGGCGGCGGATATTCCCACGCGCCGGTTGGGTCGTTTCGCCCCAGCCATCCCTCCACCATCATCAGGTCGCCCAACGATCCCTGGGAGACCAACTCCTTCGCCTTGGCGCAGATCAAAGAGCTCACGCGCTGCGCGCCAATCTGAACGATGCGATTATTTTTCTTGGCCGCGGCCACCATTTCAATGCCCTCGGCGGCGCTGTGCGACATCGGCTTTTCGCAGTAAATATCTTTGCCGGAGCTCACTGAGTCCACCACAATCTGTTTGTGCCAATGATCGGGGACGGCCGCCACGATGCAGTCAATTTCTTTGTTGGCCAGCAGCTCCTGATAGCGGCGCGTTACGGGCAGATTGGGATTATCCGTAGTCTCCCGAGCCAGAAGGTGTCGTCCATCGTAGAGATCACAAGCCGCCGCACAGTCTACTCCCGGTAACGTGATGGACTGAGCCAGCAACTGCGATCCCTGCATGCCCACGCCGATCATGCCAAAGCGGACCCGGTCGCTTGCGGCCACCGGACGCGGCGAAGCCACCAGTGTCTTGGGACTCAGCAAAACCGTGCTCGGAGCGAGAGTTGCGCCCGCGGCGGCCGCGCCAATTTCCAGAAATCTACGGCGTGAGAACTTGCTCATGATGTTGGCTCCTTGTTTCGGTGGATTTTTTTACGATCACTGTTTCTAAGGCCCTAACCGTACTTTCCTACTTCTCACCTTTGGGCGCAGTCACCTTCTCGTGCAAAAGGCCCCAATCGTCCTCGACAATGTACGAACAAAAACGAAAAGAATCAGAGTCCACTCCGGACATCCGCGCCAAACGTTCCGCCGCGAGCTGCGCCGGGATGACGTCAATCAGAAATTGCCAATCGGTGGGTACTTCAGGAAGCTGGAAGACCAGGTCTCCGGCATCCACTGGAAGATCTTGGCCAATCAGCATGACCGAAGCGCCGAGCCGCCGGAGATCCCGAGCCACCGCCAGATCCTTCTCCCGCATGCGCAGGCCATCGATCCACAAACCAAAACGCCTACCCTCGGCGACCATCTCCTGCGGGCCATGCCGAAAGCCGCCCGTCCCCATCGCGGTGGCTGGAGACTTCACGCCCTCCTCCCACAGAAGCCGAGCCTCATGGCAGCTCCCCAGACTTGAACCGCGCGCCAAAAAATAATAAACGCCGCCGGGTAAAAGCCAGGCTGCGTCAGCGAGCTGATTTTGCCACCCTGCGATGGATGATGCTACACCACCGAGCGTGCGCAAAAGTGAAGTTGCGATCGCGTCATCAAAGGACCTCACCGCAGCACGCGCAATCGCACCGACAGTGGCGGCCAGAGTTGAATAAGTGTTGACTGAAATTCCGTGGTCCAGCTTGGCCGCAATCACAATCGGTATCTGTGCCTGCTGGGCCAGGGGGCCGTCTTCTGAATTTGTCACACCTATCACAATTGCACCGCACTCATGCGCTTTGGCCAGAAGCTGAACGATCTCGATACTTCGGCCGCTACGCGAGATGACAACGATGACCGCATCAGAAGGGATCGCGGCAAACTGCAACAGTTCAGAAGCTTCCTGCACACTCACCGGAAGACCGCCGAGCGAAAACAGAGGCCCAGCCGTTAACGCAGCGTGCCAACTGCTGCCGATCCCCGTGACATAGACATGCCGGGCGTTCTTAATAACCACCGCTGCCTCGGCCAATCGACGCCGGCCCGCTCCCCGCAGGTAGTCAATGGTCAGCTGCAGTTCAGTAGGTTGGCGGAGGATGTCTTGTAAGAAACGTGTCACCATTTACCCGGGGGGAATTCTGTGATTTGAAAAACTCTTTCGTGAGAAAGCGGTCTCTGAGAATTGGTTTCTTAGACCCTCCCTTTTAGTCATCGCCCGCGCACTTTGTCAAGCAGAGCCCGAAAACGCCTTTGTCTCGCGCTCCTTTGTTGGCGTGCTGGACCAATCAATTACAATCCCTTCCTGAGAGGAACTTTCATGCGAAAAGGATTGGCGTCTATTGTTTCGCAGTCGAGCGCGACGAACCGGCTGACGTCGGTGAAAAGGAGTCGCACCAACCTGAATTGCCGACGAACACTATTCGCGTCCACAGCGTTGATTCTCGCGCTTTCTATGAGTGCTTATTCCAAACCCCAGAACTCTCCGGACACAACTGCGCTGGTTCAGTCTCTTCTGGGACGTTGGGATTTAACTCTGAAAACTCCGCTTCGCGAATATCCTTCGTGGCTGGAAATAACCCAGGAGGGCGGGCAGCTCAGAGCTCGAATGGTGAGCCGTTGGGGACACGCGCGTCCCCTCTCGAAATTCGAGATCTCGAATGGCCTCATCACGTTCGTTTCGCCGAAGGAAGAGGAAGAACGGAAAGACGACATGGTGTTTCAGGGCAGGCTATCCGGCAAGACGCTCGCGGGAACCACAACTGGCCCCGATGGAACTCAGTGGCAATGGACCGGCGAGAGAGCCCCGTCCCTCAAGAGAAAGAGCACTCCGAAGTGGGGAAAACCAGTGCAGCTGTTCAATGGCAAGGATCTGAGTGGATGGAAAACGAGTGATCCTGCCGCGACTGCGACTTGGAAAGTCGAGAACGGAACGCTGGTGAGTCCCGGACACGGCCCTGAACTTATCACTGACGCCATGTTTGAAGATTTCAAGTTACACGTCGAATTTAATTGTGCGCCAGGATCGAATAGCGGTGTTTACCTGCGCGGCCGCTACGAAGTTCAGATCGAAAATGACCCGGAGCCGGAAGGACCGACTATGCGCACCGGAGGCGTGTATGGCTTCCTGGCCCCCTCCCCGGAACAGCCGCGTAAGCCAGGGGAATGGCAGAGCTACGACATCACCCTCGTTGGACGAGTGGTGACTGTGGTGCAAAATGGTCAGATGATTATTGACCAACAGGAAATTCCGGGCATCACTGGTACTGCCCTGGATAGTCATGAAGCACTGCCTGGACCGATCTATCTACAGGGCAGCGAGGCAGGACACGTTACATTTCGGAACATCTCGATTACACCAGCGAAATGAAATCGTGCCAAGGTTTTCTCAATGCTCGACGAGGCTCTCCAGGGCGGTAAAAAATGCCGGATAAGAGATGGCTGCGCATTCGCTCCCACGAATCAGGGTTTCTCCCTGCGCTCGCAGCGCCGCAATACTGAAAGCCATCGCGATTCTGTGATCGTCGAAGGATTCGATTTCCGTGCCGTGAAGCGATTGCCCTCCAGGAATCTTGAGTCCGTCCTGGTGTTCCTCCACTTCCGCGCCCATGGCCCGGAGATTGGCAGCGATCGACGCAATGCGGTCTGACTCTTTCACCCGCAACTCTTTCGCGTCCCTGAACTCGATTCCCTGCTCGGTGTACGGAGCAATCGCAGCCAGCACCGGAATCTCATCAATCAGCGCAGCCGTATCGGCCCCGGCGATGGCCGCGCCCTTCAATCCTCCGCCCTCGATCTGCAGCGTGCCGACGAGTTCGCCATGAATTTCTTCGAGTTGGGTTACGGAAATTCGCAGCCCGATTTGCACGAGGATGTCGAGCAGGCGCGCGCGTGTGGGATTCATCAGTAAATTCGTGATCGTCAACTGCGAACCAGGAAAAAGAGCGGCTGCACAAAGAAAGAATGCGGCGCTGGAAAGATCGCCGGGGACTCTTGCTTCGATTCCGCGCAAACGCTGGCCGCCGCGAATCCGAACTTCGTTTCCTTTACGCTGCAGTTCTGCGCCAAAAGCCCGCAGCGCAACTTCCCCGTGATCGCGCGTCCGCAGTGGTTCTTCGATCCAGGTTTCGCCCTCGGCCAGGAGTCCGGCAAACAGAAGGCAGGTCTTCACCTGCGCGCTAGCCACTGGCATTCTGTAGTGGACAGCTTTAAGGTTCGTCCCGGCAATGCGCAGCGGCGGGCGTCCATTTTGCGATGCGATGTTTGCACCCATGGCGGTGAGCGGAGTGATGACGCGCTCCATCGGTCGACGCGACAGCGATTCATCGCCGGCCATTTCCGTGGTAAATTTCTGCCCCGCCACAATGCCGCTGAGCATGCGGATGGTTGAACCCGAATTCCCGCAGTCCAGCGCCCCGCTCGGCGCTGCAAGCGACAGCCCACTTCCCAGCACCTCGATGACATTGTCTGCGCCATCCTTCCGCTCCCACTTCACTCCGAGCGCTCGCATGCAACCGAGCGTGCTGGCGCAATCCGCGCCGGTTGAGTAGTTTTCCAGGCGTGACGGTCCATCGGCTATTCCCGCCAGCATCGCGTAGCGATGCGAAATGGATTTATCGCCGGGAATACTTACAGTGCCCCGTACGTTGCGCGCGGGACGCACAATCACCTGTGACTCGCTTTTCATGCTGAGATCTTCATCGTGAGATCAATATAGCGGAAGGAGGAGCAGAACAGAGTAGCGCGATGGACACCGACGATTGCTAAACCAGTGCCTTGGCCTCGGCCGTTGCCTGGCGCAAAACCTCTGGTGGAATTTCTTTGAATTTCAGGCTGAACTCGAACATCGGAGTTTCCGTTCCCCGCCCCCAGCGCGCCACTTCCCAGTGTGCGCGTACGAACTTCACGTCAGCATGCGACGTCAGATCAAGCAACAGCGGAGACTGGCCAACGTAAAACTTCTGTGGAAACGTGACGACAGGCTTCGCGCCCCACGTTGTGCCATCGGCAGAACCGGAGATACTGATTTCGAGCGACTCTTGCTCGATGATCTTGGTAATCTCGAGCGTCAGCAAGAAAACTCGTCCGGTAGCGCTGTTCAAATCGACATAGGGACTGTCTCCCTTGGCACTCACCACCGTATTCTCCGCAACCAAAACCGTATCTATCATGGCGAGCCGATTCTATCAAATACCCAGCACCGACCGACTGCAATAAGCAGAATCAAGGCGCCTACTCTGACGGGTGCTGCCCTGTGAACTCCGCGCAGCACGGTTTCTGCACCGGTTGGAATTCCATAAGTTCAATCCGCGACAGATCAGGATCGTACAGATTTAGCTGCCATTTTCCGTCTCTGCCCATCTGAGCTTTCTCTTCACCGTGCTCCTTCCAGCCGTGGGATTCAAGAATCTTCTGCGCCTTTTTCATGTCCGCGACTCCCAGCGAAATGTGATTCATCACTCCCATCAGCCGCAAGTCGGGATGCTCGGGCTGGTTCAGCATGTATTCCAGCCAATCTGTACCATCCGGAACCTGCATCGCCACCCAGTCGGTTTCGCCAGGCTGCATTCCTCCGTGCCAGTACAGGCGAAATCCGAGAAGGTCGCGGTAGAAGTGATCTTCGGCGTCGCGGTTTCGAACCAGAAACCCGACATGAATCATATGCCGCGAAACCCACGGTGGGCCCGCATCTGTATAGGCTCCTCTATCCGTTCTCAAACGAGGAATCTTCTGATCTTGCTCAACGAATTCAATCCGGTGTCCATCAGGATCGCTCACCAGGAAACTTAAGCTGTGGTCGGCGTGTCCCTCGATGGCAGGCACATTCAGTCCCTTCGCGATCAGGTATCTGCGCAGCGCCGCGATGTCGTCGGTCGAGATAGCAACGTGTTCCATGCGATCGGTAGCTTTGGGGTCGGGTGCGATGCTGTAGCCGATCCACTGCTCGCCAACCATGTATCTCAACACTCCGCCAGCCTCTACCGGCTCTGCGGAAGCCAAGGCGAGGGTGCCACTGTAAAGCTTTTTCACGCCTTCCGGCTCAGTGGTGTAGAAGGAAACGTGATCGATGCTGAGAATACGGGGACGCCGGACGGTGCTGGTTTGCGAGTGGGCGCAAACCGCAAAGAAGGTAAAGGCCAGCGCTGCGACAAACTTCTTCATGAGGCCACGATTTTAGCGCAACGAGAGCTTGGAAGTTCGATTTACTTCGTTTCTAAAAGTCTTTCCAGAAATTGTCGCAACAGCTTGCCTGCTTCCTCCGGCTGCTCCCACGGAGAATAATGCCCGGCCTTCGGAATCACCCGCAGCTGGCTGCCGGAAATGTGCTGGCGCATCAGTTCTGCCTCGTTCACGCCGGTGAGAATATCTTCGTCTCCGGTCACCAGCAAAGTTGGCACATTGATCGTCTTCAATGTATCCACCGAGTCTGGACGCGTGGCCATGCCGCGCTGTACCTGCGCAACATCTTGCGGGGACATTTTCCGCATCATGCGCAACGCGCCCTCGACCAGATCTGGCCGCGCCTCGCGAGTGGTTTTGCCCAGCAAGCGCGGAATCATGCTCTGAAAGAAGGGTTCGGTGCCGCGTTCCATGACATCGTTTGCGGCCTGCAGGCGTCCAGCGCGGGCTTCGCCGGAATCGGCGGGCGCCTTCGTGTTGCAAAGAGCAAGTGCCGCAACGCGCCCGCGGTGCCTGCGCCAGAATTCGAACAACGCATATCCGCCAATTGAAACGCCGACCAGCGGTGCGCGGCCGATCTCCGCATGATCCATCACCCGCGCAATGTCGGCGGCATGCTTTTCCACGGTTGCCGGACCGTCGCCCACGTCCGAATCTCCGTGGCCGCGCATATCGGGGAGAATGAGGCGGTAACGCGTGGATAGGGCCTCCGCCACAGGCAGCCAAAATTCATGATTCGCGGGAAACGGATGCAACAGAATTACTGGAGAGCCTTCGCCCAGCGCGCGATAGACAATTTCTGCATCGTCACTTTTGATTTGCCGAAGAACCATGCCGGCTATGGATTGGTCACGCGCTGTGCCCCCAACGGCTCAGCCAATAACAGCGGTTCTTCCGGCATTACGATCCAGGCGATGGGATAGGACAGAAAACCAATGCCCGTCATGAAACACGCGATCAGCCATACCAGCCGAACCACGGTCACGTCGATGTCAAAATACTCCGCGAAACCGAGGCAGACGCCCGCGATCTTGCGCCCTTGCCGAGGCCGGACCAGACGCTTGCGAGCTACCGATGCGCCCACGCGAACGCCGCAGTAGGCACAGACCGCCGCGTCATCCTGAATCACCTTTCCGCAATAGTTGCAGTACATAGTTCTGCCCTCACAAAACAATTCGTAATCTTAGTCTTAAGGTTCCCCCGCAGTCGAGGCAGGTGAGCGAAAATATGACGAGTGGGTTGGGATCGAATAGAGCAGGCGTTCCCACCCAATTACTCCCGGTACGCTTCCCGGATATGCTTGCGGGCCTGCTCGGCGGGGGGAGTGCCGGCATTTTCCGCCAGGACGATCTGATACTTTTTCATCGCCAGGTCGCGCTTCTGCAGCAGGTCGTACATCTCGCCCGCTGCGAGGTTTGCTTTTTGCAGAGTCTCGGGATCCGCGTCCTGAGCTTCGCTTACCAACTCATACGCTCCGGCGGCTCCGCCATAATCTTTCTGGCTGCGCAGTACTTCCCCCAATCCCCACGCTGCTGTTTCATAATGAAGCTTGCCGTACTTCCCTTCCCGCCCGTTTTGCCATACTTTGCGATACGCGGCGGCGGCTTCCGGAGCGCGGCCGCTCGCGCGCAATAGATTGGCCTCCTCCAGCGGGAATAAATAGTTTCTCGGATAACGCCCTGCCAGGCCATGCATGATCGTGCGTGCCTCCTCGAAGCGGCGTTCGCGCCGAAGGAATAAGCTGAGGACAACCTTGGCATCAATGCTGTTTTCCCCGCTGCTGTTGGCCACTTCGTGCAGATATTCGAACCCTTTTTCTTTGGTTCCGCTCAGCCCCACCATGGTCACGGCGACCTTTACACTCCAAGGCAGGCTCCCCACCACGTAGTTATGAGTGCCGACGACCAGTTTCGCATCCACATATTGAGGATTCAGTTCCAGGACATGTTCGTGGTCGCGGCGCGCGCCTACGGCATTTCGCAGGGCCGAAAACCAAGCCCTCTCGACCAGCGCGGTGTAAAGCGAGAACTGCGCGCGAGTCACGCCGCGGGCATAGAGGGCATCTACATTGTTGGGACTCGCTTTTAGTTGGCGCTCTTCGAGCTCCTCGGCGCGGTCTACCAATTGTTTGATCCGCGCTTTTACCTGCGGATCGGCAGGCCGGTGCGCCTCGCCGATGAAGCTGTCATTGGCATACTCGCCTGTATTCATCGCGCCCATCTTGTAAAGCGCACGCAATAGAACCGTGGTCAGCAAGTGATTTATTGCCGCAGGGTCGTTCGGATGGCGGTCCAGAACTCTCTCGAACTCCTGGATCGCGCGGTCATAATCCATGTTGTAAAAGTGTTCGAAAGCCGCATCGACCATGGGGTCGTGACCGGCAGAGGCAGATACAGAGACAGAAATAGAGCCAGACGTTGGATGGGGA
>JAUTWY010000135.1 GCA_030838305.1 Acidobacteriaceae bacterium | reverse complement strand
TTTATTTGTCCGCAGGTCGGATGTGACGCGGATCAAGAAGGCTGTCTGCCAACTCGGATACACGACACGCGTGCCAGTTCCTGAAGAGGCCGAGGAAGATTATTTCGAATCGGGATACGAATGCGCTTTTGATAGTCCCGCAGGAAAAAATTTGCTGGAGTTGCAATGGGCGCTGCAACCCCGTTTTTATGCGGTGGACTATGACATGGAAGGACTATTCGAACGCGCGGTAACTGTGACGGTTGCGGGGCGCCCCGTGAAGACTCCATCTCCTGAAGATTTGTTGCTGGTGCTGTCGGTGCATGCCGCGAAACATGTTTGGGGACGGCTGATCTGGCTCTGTGACGTGGCACAAATTGTGAAGCGGGATAAATTGAATTGGATTTGGGTGCTGTCCCGGGCGCTAGAACTTGGGATCGAGCGGATTCTGCACATCACGCTGCTGCTAATGAACCGTCTTTTGGCGGCGCCGATTCCGGCGGCAATCGAGAGTGCAGTTCTGGGGGATCGCGCTGCCCACGACTTCGCCGCTGAAATAGCTCCCAATGTTAGTAACGGAGTTCCCTACGGGGAGCAACAAATATCTTACTTTCGCCTGATGATGAGGCTTCGCGAGCGGCGTCTTGACCGCATGCGCTTTCTTGCGCGGTTGACTTTCACGCCGGGTCCGAGTGAGTGGAATGCGGTTCGCTTGCCTGCAATCTTGTTTCCTCTGTATCGAGTGGTGCGGCTGGCAAGGCTGGCGTCCAGATTCGCGCGGGGATAAAGAAGCCACAGTGACCCTTAGCGGCTGGCTAGTCCGCCAGAGGTTTCTCCGCCATCCATGGTGTACACGTGGCCGGTGGCATAGGCGGCGTCGTCGGAGGCCAGAAATGCAAACAGCGCTGCAATTTCTTCCGGCTTGGCGTGGCGGCGCAGGGGAATCTTGCGATTGACTTCATCGAGCATTGCATCGGTATATTCCGCGCGCTGCATGGGCGTGAGCACGTATCCCGGAGCGACAGCACAGACACGAACTTTGGGGGCGAGTTCGAGCGCCATGGAGCGCGTTAACTCGATCACGCCTGCCTTGGTCGCGTTGTAGTCGGCGTAGTAGGGATAGCCCATGATGCCGTTGGTGGAGGCGGTTTGTAGAATCACTCCGCTGCCGCGTTGCATCATGTGGCGAGCGGCGGTCTGTGCCATGTAGAAGACGCCAGTGAGATTCACGGCAATCACTCTGTCCCACTCTTCGGGCGTGATATCGAGGAAGTTGTGGCGGATGCTGATGCCAGCGTTGTTGATGAGGACGTCGACTCCGTCCATCACGCGAACCGCGTCGGCGCAGGCGGCCTCTACCTGCATTAGGTCGGTGACATCGGCGATGATCGCCTCGGAGATTGTCGGCAGTTGCTGACGAATCGCTTCGCAGGCGTTGGCGTCGCGGTCGAGAATGCAGACTTGGGCCCCTTCTTCCAGAAAACGGGCGGCGGTGGCGGCGCCGATTCCGCTGGCGCCTCCGGTGATGAGGACTCGTTTGTCTTTCAGGCCTCGCATGCAGGTCCCAGATAGTCTACTTTTTTATCAATGCAAAGATAAATGTCAGGCCCACCACTTACAAAACCCGAACGCGTGGAGGCAATTTATAGAGGAATCATCTTCAGGGGAAGAGACACTTCATTCTAATACCCTTCTCTCCTTTTGGATTATTGCTTTCAGCGAACTTGGCAGCCGGGAGCGGGCTCCATCTTCATTTCGCAAGATCCAGCAACTTTAGAGTCAGCTGCTGCAATTCGTCTGATATCTTTTAGTTTCCTTTATTTTCACCGTAAATGCACAACATCCATCGCCCAAGCCGGTTTGCGGTGATCCTTGCCTTCGGGCTGGTCTATTTATTTTGGGGATCTACGTACTTAGCGATTGACATTGCTGTGCAGAGCATTCCACCGGCTTTGATGTGCGCGATGCGGTTTTCGATTGCCGGAGTGGTCATGCTCGTGGTGTGTGCGGCGACCGGCCGCAGGGTCTGGTATTCGGGGAAGCAGATTGCGTTGGCAGCGGGCGTAGGAATTCTGCTGCTGATGGGCGGTAACCTGACCTTATCGTGGGCGGAGCTTTCGGTGCCGTCGGGGTTGGCCGCCTTGATTGTCGCGATTACGCCGCTGTGGTTTCTGGTCCTCGACTCGTTGCTCCTCGGCCGTCACCGGATTTCATGGCGGGGCAAGGCTGGTCTGGCGCTGGGGATGATGGGTCTCTTCGTGTTGTTTTGGCCGGAGTTGCATTCGACGTCGGTGCTGGGACGACAAGAATTGTGGGCTTCACTCGCGCTGATTGGCGGGTCGTTTTCCTGGGCGTTGGGCTCGGTGTTGTCGAAGCGCTGGCAGTCTGGCATGGACGTGTTTAGCGCGACCGGATGGCAAGTGACGGCGGCGGGCGTGGCGAACTTCCTGGTAGCCCTGGGATTGAGAGATTTTTCGCGGGCTGTATGGACCACTCGCGGCGTGAGCGCCGTGCTCTATCTTGTCGTGTGCGGGTCCTGGATTGGCTACACGGCATACATCTGGCTGCTGGAGCACGTGCCTACTTCAAAAGTGTCCACCTACGCGTATGTGAATCCGGTAGTGGCGGTATTTCTGGGTTGGCTGGTCCTCCATGAGAGGGTGGACCGCTTTATCGTGATGGGGAGCGTGATCGTGGTGTTGGCCGTCATTCTGGTGACCAGTGCGAAGGTGAAGGAGAAGACTGGCGGCGTGGAATTGCCGGCTGTGGAAGCTACGGGGGATTAGGAAGTGGTCAGTTCAATTCTCAGTTGAGTGCGCGATCTGATCCGATCATTCTGCAGCCACAGCGTTCAAATTATTTCGCTGCTTCTTCTTCGTCTTCCTCCCGGATCTGCCGCAGGACGGCGAATGGTGAGAGTTTGTTTAGGTCCGGCTGCGGGCTCGAAGGTCACGCGGGGAGGGATTTCGCTGCCAGTTCGGGAGAGGGCAGGCGGAATCCGCGTTGCCATTGCCAATGCGGCGTGCGATCGATTCCTGGGGAAGACTGTTGTTAACACGGAAGGCGCGCCTCACTACGAATAAGCGGTCGGTAATCTCGTGAGTTGGGCCGATAGTAAATTCCTGAACGTGGGTATCGACGAAGTAGCGCGCGGACTTTCAGCGGGAGTGACATTTCGCCTTCCAAACTGCCAACGGAATCGCGGCTCCACGGAACCGTGGTCCACTTTCCAAAAGTGATGACGTGTGGTTTGACTGCGGCGGCCGCAACTGACGCGCAGCTGAGAAGGACAATAATGATGAGAATCCGCGCACATTGACGGCTGGATTGCGAGGGTCGAATCCTGTCCGCTGACCGAGGTTATGCAGGAACCACGTTGGAACACAAGGTCAGAAGTCACAAATGGCACGCTTATTTTCCCGGCAGGTTCGGAACTGCGACATTCCCAGACCGTGTGTTTGCTGGTGCCACTGCATTTCTTCTGAGTACAGGCGGCGCCAGGTTGCGGTAAAATCGAAGTAAGTTCCAATGAGTTCGTCCCACGATTCCCGTCCGGTTGTGAGCCATGTGGAACGGGCAACTTCCAAGCGACAAGCAGGTTCTGAAGTGAATATGGCTAGTTTGTGGCCCGCCCGAAGGCCTGCGCGGATTCTGGTGGTGGATGACCAGCCCAGCATCGCCGGCCTGATGAGCCAGTTGCTTACGATGCGCGGCTATGAGGTGGTGACGGCGGCCGATGCGCACGAGGCCCAGGCCGAAGTGCGGCGGCAAGCTCCCGACCTGATTCTTTCCGATGTGAGAATGCCGGGTAAATCCGGTTACGATTTTTGCAGGGAACTCAAAAGTGATCCGGCAACACGTTTGATCCCCTTCGTGCTGATCACGGGATTGACCGACCATGCCGACAAGCTGCGCGGAATTGAAGCAGGAGCAGACGATTTCCTGAACAAGCCGGTGCTGGCGGAAGAACTGACGGCACGCGTGAAATCGCTGCTTCGGGTAAAGGAATTCACCGATGAACTGGAGACCGCGGACTCCGTTCTGTGCACGCTGGGGTTGAGCGTGGAAGGCCGCGACCCTTACACTGAGGGACATTGCGAGCGCCTGGCAGTACGCGCATCGCAGTTGGGGGTGCATCTGGGGCTGAATGAAGACTCCATCGTGGCGCTGCGCCGTGGCGGGTACCTGCACGATCTGGGGAAGATTGCGGTGCCGGACGCCATATTAAAAAAAGGCAGCGATCTTACTCTTCAGGAGTGGGCGATCATGAAGCAGCACCCGGTGACGGGAGAGAATATCTGCAAGCCGCTGAAGTCATTGCGGTTGGTGCTGCCCATCATTCGGCATCATCACGAGCATGCCGATGGATCGGGATACCCTGACGGAATGCGCGCCGGTGAGATCCCCCTGCTGCCAAGGGTCTTGCAGGTGGTTGACGTTTACGACGCATTGCGTACGGCGCGACCATACAAGCCTGCTCTGTCCCATGACCGGGCCGCGCATACCATGCGCGAGGAAGCCCGCCAGGGCTTATGGGACGGCGAACTGGTGAACGAATTCTTCAGCATGCTGGTGGAACAACGCAGCGTGGCGTGACGGGGAAGCGTCGTCCGAAGTTCCAGCTTCCAATTCAAGGTTTCCTCGATCAGCTTACGACGTACGATGGATTTAGGGAGCAACCAGCTTTGCGGCTAAAGACATCTTAAGCGTTTCCCCAATTGGGGGGAGGCACTCTCCGCAGGGAAGATTCGACTGAAAATGACCTATAGCATCGTCATCCCGGCTTACAACGAAGGCGCGCGGCTGGCTCCGACTCTTGAGAAAGTGCTGGCATACGTGCGGGAGCAGGGGTGGGATACTGAAGTAATCGTGGTGAACGATGGGTCCCGCGACAACACAGCCGAGATTGTTCGAGCATTTGCGGCCAAAAATCCCGTGCTGCGGTTGGTCGAGAATCCGGGAAACCGCGGCAAAGGGTATGCGGTGCGCAATGGCATGCTGAACGCGCGGGGCGAAGTGATCGTGTTCAGTGACGCGGATCTCTCTTCGCCCATTGAAGAGATGCCGAAGTTGCTGGAGGCGCTGGCGGCGGGGGCGGACATCGCCATCGGTTCGCGCTGGCTGCGCTCGGAATTGCAGATTCACCGGCAATCGCTGCACCGGCAACTTTTTGGAAGAATATTCAACGGCTTGAACCGGATTATCCTGGGACTGCGATTCAAGGATACGCAGTGCGGCTTCAAGGCTTTCACGCGGAGGGCGGCACAAACCATTCTCCCGCTGCAGCGTATTGAGCGCTGGGGCTTCGATCCGGAGATACTTTTCCTGGCCCGCAAGTTTGGATTCCGCGTGGAAGAAGTTGCGGTACGCTGGGGACACGTCGGGGGAACAAGAATCAATCCGCTAATGGACGGAGCGCGCATGTTTCAGGAGATGGTGCGTATCCGCTGGAATGACCTGGCGGGCAAGTATGACGGCGGACCCTCAAGGGCCGTGCCGCAAGTTGAAACTCTGGCTAAAACCATCGCTGAGCGGCCGGCGCCGAGAGTTTGAGAGTCAGGCTAATTTCCGTTTCGCAGCCGAAGCCAATTTCTTCATTGCTTGCACCGCGTTCTGTCCCATCTCGGAAGTTGTAGTCGCTTTTTGACAGTCTCCTGCCAGGTCGGCGGTGCGGTAGCCGCGGTTCAGCACGTCTCCGACTGCGCCCTCGATGCAGGCAGCTTCACGGTCTAATTGAAAAGAATGCCGTAGCAGCATTGCAGCGGAGAGAATCGCGCCCAGCGGATTTGCAATTCCCTTACCAGCAATATCTGGGGCAGAGCCGTGCACCGGTTCGTATACTCCGATCGGGCCGCCGATACTGGCCGAAGCCAGCAGGCCGAGCGAGCCCACCACGCCTCCAGCCTGGTCCGACAGGATGTCGCCAAACATGTTCTCCGTGAGCACCACATCGAAATCCTTGGGACGCTGCACCAGCGACATGGCGGCGGAGTCCACATACATGTGTGAGAGTTGTACGCCGGGATAATCTTTGGCGCAGCGGGTGACGACTTCGCGCCAAAGGCGGGAACACTCGAGAACATTGGCTTTGTCGACGGAGAGAACTTTCTGGCGGCGCTTCATCGCGAGCTCGAAGGCGACGCGGGCGATGCGCTCGATGGCCGGCTCGGCATAAGTCATGGTGTTGGTGGCGACGCGGGATCCGGGCGCGCCCTGGATCGAGCGCGGCTCTCCGAAATATAGACCTCCCAGCAACTCGCGCACGAACAATATGTCGGTGCCGCGCACGAGCTCGGGGCGCAGGGGAGAACAGTCTTCCAGGGCGGGGAAGCAGATGGCGGGACGTAAGTTCGCGTAAGCCCCGAGTTCGCGGCGCAGGCGCAGCAGTCCGGCTTCCGGGCGAAGATGGTTGGGATAGTGGTCGTATGCGGGACTTCCCACCGCCCCGAGCAAAACCGCTGAGGAAGCAAGGCAGGCCTGCAACGTTTCGGGAGGAAGAGGATCATTCGTCGCGGCCAGCGCGGCTCCGCCGATGTTCTTGTGCTGGAGTTGAAGCTGATGGCCGAAGGCGTCAGCAACAGCTTGGAGGACGAGGATGGCCTGCTCAGTGACTTCGGGGCCGATGCCGTCGCCGGGGAGAATGGTGAGATTCAGTAGCATGCGGAGATTAGTTTAGTGGAAAACTGTTCTTACCAGGGCACGATCATCCAGGGCACGATCATCCCAAGTCAAAACCAATCGGAGTTGCGCCGGATGGATGGCCGGGCGCGGCTGTCCCACCATGAATCAAAATAGGATTACACGCCCCAGAGATAGTCTTGCTGATCAGGGTGTTCGGCGGGGACAGTTACCGGCACAGCGAAGGCGTTGGTTTGCGGCGCCAGGGGAAACGGCTTGGGCGATTCATAGCTTGAGGCGCTGACAGCAGCTGCGGTGGCGATTGCTGTTGGTAGCGGCTCGAATAGAGGAGTCGCAGAGGCCGCAGGCTTGTGTGTGTCCCGGATCAATTCCAGCAGGTGATGATCTTCGACATGTTTGATTTTATCGGCGAGGCGGACGAAGCGGATATAGATGTCGTCGAGGGCGCGGCGGTCGAACTGATAGCCAAGCTGCTCGCAGCGGATGGCGAGCGCGTGACGGCCGGAGTGCTTGCCCAGCACCAGCTTGGAGTCAGGCACGCCGACGGATTGCGGAGTCATGATCTCGTAGGTTAGAGGATTTTTCAGCATGCCATCCTGATGGATGCCGGCCTCGTGGGCGAAGGCGTTGCGTCCAATGATGGCTTTGTTGGGCTGAACCGGGACACCGGTAATTTCGCTGAGCAACTGACTGGCGGGAAAAAGATGCTCGGAGGCAATGCCGGTTTCGTAAGGATAGCGGTCGTGGCGTACGCGCATCGCCATGACGATCTCTTCGAGCGAGGCGTTTCCGGCGCGCTCGCCGATGCCGTTGATGGTGCATTCCACTTGACGGGCTCCAGCGGCGACTGCGGCCATGGTGTTGGCGACGGCCATGCCGAGATCGTTGTGACAATGGGCGGAGATAGTGACGTTCTCGATTCCCTTGACGCGGCGGCGGATGGTGGCGATCAGTTCGCCGAATTCCGATGGGATGGTATAGCCGACTGTATCCGGAATATTGAGCGTAGTGGCACCGGCTTCGATCACGGCGTCGAGTACCCGGCAGAGGAATTCGGGATCGGTGCGGGTGGCGTCTTCGGGAGAAAATTCGACGTCGTCGCAAAGCGATTTTGCAAACGCTACCGCTTCGCGGGCGTGGGCAAGGCAGTCTTCGCGACTGATGCGCAGCTTGTGTTGCAGGTGAATGTCGGAGCTGGCAAGAACGATGTGAATGCGCGGGCGGGCTGCATGCTTCAAAGCCTCCCATGCGCGCTCAATATCAGGACGGCAAGCTCGCGCCAATCCAGCGATAACGGGGCGGCGGATGACTGCGGCGATAGCTTTCACCGCTGCAAAATCGCCATCGGAGGCAATGGGAAAGCCAGCTTCGATCACATCTACACCGAGGCGGTCGAGCTGGTGCGCCAGGCGCAATTTTTCCTGATGGTTCATGCTGCAACCGGGCGACTGTTCCCCGTCGCGCAGAGTGGTATCGAAAACGGTGATGCGGAACTGCTCGGTGGCCATGGGGATTCCTTAAAAAACCTGGCTTTTCTGCTGCTTCGTTCATGGTACGGGCTCCAGCGATTGAAGCAAAACTTATAATTCTTCTTGAATAATTAGATATGCTTCTATAATAAGGTTTACTTATGGATGCAGCAGTAATATAAGGAGGGAGAGAACGGCGGACTCATATGGAACTTTCGCAGCTTGAGGTTTTCCTGGCGGTAGCGCGCGAGCACCGTTTCTCTCGCGCAGCAGAGAAGCTTCACCGCACCCAGTCAGCGGTGAGCCAGACCATCCGCAAATTGGAAGAGGAACTGGGCGAGTCCCTGTTCGATCGTTCGTCCCGCGAGGGAATTCTCACCGATGCTGGGCGAGTGCTCTACGAATATGCCGAAAGGCTGTTGAATCTGCGCCAGGGCGCGCACGAATCGTTAGCGGAACTGCGGGAGCTGCAAAAGGGCAAGCTGGTCATTGCGGCGAATGAATTCACGGCGCTTTACCTGTTGCCGGTGCTGGCGGAGTTCCGGAGACTGCATCCGATGATCAAGATCACGGTGCAGCGGGCCTTGGGCAGCCGCATTCCCGATGATGTGTTGCAGCACAGCGCCGAACTGGGCGTTCTGTCCTACAAGCCGGAGGAGCCACGGCTGCATTCGGTGGTGACCTATCTGGATGAACTTGTGTTAGTGGTGCCGCCGAAGCATCTGTTGGCCTCGGCGCGCGAAGTGAGCATCCGCCAACTGGGAGCCGAGTCGTTTGTGGCGCACATCGTTTCTTCTCCTTATCGCGAGAAAGTGCTGCAGACTTTTCAGAAACATAAAACACCCCTGCATATGGGGCTCGAATTGCCAACGCTGCAAGCCATCAAGCAGTTTGTTGCCATGGGCAACGGCGTGGCCTTCATGCCCGAGATAAGCGTGGAGGCGGAACTGGCCCGGGGAGAACTGGTACGGATTCCGGTGCGCGAACTGCGTGTCCAACGGAAGTTGCGCTTGATTTATCGCAAAGAGGCGGGACTCTCGCATGCCGGGAGGGCATTTCTGAAAGTTGCTGAAGCGGTATCGCTGGAGCGAGCTGGAAATTACCGCTTTCAGCGCGAGAGTTAGGAGTCAGTTAGGCTGCCATCACGTCAGGGATCCAGTGACGACAAGGTGATTCTCGAAGTGAGATGCCTCAGCAGTCGGCGCAAAGTTCGGTCGCCGGAAAGGCAGCCATGGCTTCGTCCAGGTTCGGGTGAATCGCCAAGACGGAATCCACATGGGTAAGGTCGAGCAACTCACGTACGATCGGACAGGGGTTGGCCACTCTTAGATCCGCGTTCTGGGCCTGCGCCCGGGTGTGCAGAAAAACCAGTTCTCCGATGCCGGCACTATCAATGGAGGTGACACCGCTGAGATCGATAACCACTTTGCCGCCATTTCGGAGAACTTCCCCGACAACACGCGAAAGAGTCGCGGCCTCGTCCCGATAGACGATGCGGCCCTGACAATGAACGATCAAGATATCGCCGCGATTTCGGGTTTCCAAACTCAGCTTCAACGTCGACTCCTTAGGTTGGGTTGCGAAAGCAGCCCGTTGATGAGGCTGCAACCATGTTTGCCAACTCGTGTCTGTAGATTGCATGTTAATGGATAGACGCGCTGCAACGTGTTTTGGAATCATGAAAAACACGTAATTTTTTGTGCGCAGTGCCGTTTCTGTACTGCCACAATTTTGGTACCCCGGGGCATCCTGAGCCTCCGTTACACTGCATCTAACGGACTTCGCGCATTCAGGTAGAATTTGCTGCTGGCATAATCGCCGGGGAGGACTCATTTTCGTGTCGAAAACCGTTGCCGTGGTTCTGGCATTGCTGAGCTTGATGCTATTTCCAACCATATCGAAGGCCCAACTGATTCCGACTGGAAATCTTTATGCCGGCGTGGCCTACGCCGATTCCGTCGATGTTGTGAATCGTCTAACCTTCCGCGGATGGGATGGATCGGTGGAGGCATTTCCGTTGCATCGCTTCGCGAACCTGGGAATCGTGTTGGATGGCAGCGGGCTTTACCGGACCGGTGTGCAGCAATACAACATCGTGATCGGACCGAGGGTTTCGATGAATTTCGGAAAGTGGCGTCCGTTCGTTCACGCCATGGGAGGGATTCAACAGACCAACTCGAGCGGAACAACGTTTCGACCTGCCGCTATCGACATTGGGGGCGGCGTGGATCGCAAGCTTCCCTTGAAGAATTTTTCCTGGCGGCTGCAGTTCGACTACGTCCACACGCACCTGTTGAGCGCTAACCAGAACGAGTATCGGGGCTCGACCGGACTTGTGTGGCGCTTCTGACGCGGTTCTGCGCTGCACGCGGAGTGGATAGATAGATCTCTACTTGCGAACCTTCCTGACCCGCCCCGGGGTTGGAGTCGCGGTCAGCCAAATCGATTGCAGAGATCGATGGTCTCCATCGATTGCGGAGAATGCCCGTTGCCCTTTCCCTCCAAATAGAATTCGCACATCCTAAGTTCCGCGCCACCAAGTCACACTCTTCCGCATCCAATACCTGCAACATTTTATTTCAGCCAACATAGAAAGCGAGGTCACAATCGTCATGCGAAAAATCGGACTCATCGTCTTTGCCATCATCCTGTTCGCGGGCCTAGCAAGCGCTCAGATCCCCACCAGTGGAAACGTATTCTTCGGATATTCCTATTACAACACCGATCTCTCTTCGATTGACCGCGCCAACACGAATGGTTGGGAGCTCTCGGTGGAAGGCAAGGTCATTCCGTGGGTCGGGATCGTGGCCGATTTCGACGGCCATTATGGCTCACAAAATTTCCCGGCGGCGTGTCAAGTAACCCCGCAAGGCGTGATCTGCTCCAGCGTGAACGCCAGCGTCACCGAGCATAATTATCTGTTTGGCCCAAGAGTGTCAGTTTCAGTCGGAAAGTTTCGGCCCTTCGCCGAAGCGATGATCGGAGCCGCACATGTGAACGTCAATGACGGCGGCGGCTCTGATACCTCGTTTGCAACTGCAGTGGGTGGAGGCATCGACTATAAGATCCTCCGCCCGCTTGCCTGGCGCTTCCAGGGCGACTACATACAGACACGCTTCTTCAGTACGACGCAGAACAACCTCCGCCTTTCGACAGGAATCGTCCTGCGCTTCTGAGCAAAGGGCGGATTTCGAGGCTCATATCGGAGGCTTGCTAACATTACGCTCGTAGCCTCGCGTGCAATTGACACCCTGGCAGACTGCTGCTCAAATGGGTCGCATGCAGCCATGGATTGTAGTGCTGGCATGGTGTCTGAACGTGCTGGTGTTGAGTTTAGCTTTGGCAATTTTTGAAATCCTTGTCGAAAAAGCGAACGGCTGGGCATCCGGGTCAAATCCAAAGGGCGCGGGCAGGGAGTTGTTTCGCGACAGCCTCATTTCGGAAATCTGCGAAAAGCCCTATCTCACTGCCTATCATCTCTTCGTCTTTCTGTTGATTCTCCCGCTCATTTTGGGAGGAGAACTGTTGCTGGTGGAGGCTCTGGGGATCGGGCATCCGGTTTTTCTCAGTAGCTTGTTTGCCGGTTCGGCTCATTTGGTAATGCAGGTGGGCGGAGTAACGTTCATACCGTTCCTTTTTTTAACCGCAGCCTGGTTCTTCATTCTCGTCGTGGAAGACTTGCTTTGGTTCCTCTTGAATTGGCACTACCCGAAAAGCATGGAGGACTTGTTGGCGGGCAATATCTGGTGGCACACTCGTTGGCTTACGCTGGGATCGATAAAACTCCCACGCTTTTACGTAACCATCTCATTCGTCGCAGTAATCTTCCTGACCGCTAGCCTTTCGCCCCTGTGGCTTAGCTCAGCAGCGAACCTAAGATAATCCAGGCGCTGGCGCTTACGTCTGCCAGTATTTGTGGTCGCGCAGGAAATAGTTTTGGTTCCAGTAGTTGATCGCGGTTTTCACAAACAACCAACCCACGCGTAGATGCCCCATCTTCTGAAAGCGTCGGTTTGTTGTGTAGACTCCCCCGCGAACGATTCCGAACCGTGTCCTGTCCACTTGCTGGGTGAGCAGGTAGTCCTCGGCAAAGAGAACCTGCTCGTGAAATCCGCGGAGCTGGCGGAATTTCTTCACGTCGAACAACATGAACATTCCCGTGGCGAAGGGATGATGGAAGCGAGAGAGATACTGGAAAGCATCGTTGCCCAGGTAAAGCAACTTGTCGATCCAGCTCCCGTCTCGGCAAAGAATGTTTGTGGTGACACAATGAAGCTGCTTTCGCTGCGCCAGTTCCACGGCGCGGCGAACCAGAGAGGGATGCGCAAGTTCAATGTCGGCATCGAGAAAGAGAACATAAACGCTCTCGGCCTGAGCGGCGCCCAAGTTGCGGCCGACTGAAGGCACTCCGCCTCGGATGACGTTTACATTCAGGCGGTCGCGGAATCCCAGGACAATTTCGGCAGTACCGTCAGCAGAGTTGGCATCAGCGACCAACACTCTCGTACTCGACATCTTCGAGTAATCCTGATTCGCCAGCGACGTCAGCAAGCGAGGAATCAGTTTCGCCTCGTTCTTGGCTGGAATCACGATCGTCAGCTCGCTCGTGGTATTCATGGATTTGAACCCCCTGTTCGTCAACGGTCAAATAAGTCAGGCGGGAATCGACCCAACCCCCTGCGTTGTAGTAGTGAATTCCGTCATTTTCGATGTGAATTGCCTGGTGAGTGTGTCCGCAGAAGATGCGATCAGTATCCTGCTGGCGCGCGTGGACTAGAGCGCCAACGGCAACCTTCGGGGACAAGCGAAGCCAGCGAGTATTCATTCGGTCGATGAGCCGCACGATTGGCTTGCCCTTGAAGTCGAGCTTTTGCAACTTGAGATAGAGTGAAGTGCCCAGTTTGCTCAACCGGACGTTGCTCACCTGGAATCCGTCGAATTGATGGCCGTGTATCGCCATGTGCCGCAAGCCGCTGTACTGCCACTCATACTGCTGGTAAACGCGAACCCCCACCAGATGCGACATGATGTTAGTAAGTCCGTGGTCATGATTGCCTTCCACCCACACGATTTCAATGTTGCGTTTAGGATTGGAAAGCTTGCGAATGTGACCGAGAAACTTCCAGTGTTCCTTGGTCAAGCGGGCGAAATTCAGATCGGCGAAGATGTCGCCCAGCAGGATGAGCCGCTGAAAGCGGTTTTCCTTAAGGACGCACAGGGCTTCCCGCGCATGACTGGTCTCTGCACCGAGGTGCAGGTCGGAAAGGATCAGCGTGTTGTAAACCTGCAGATCCATAGTCCAGTTCTAACAAAGCAATGTTACGGGGTGATGAAATATGCATCAAAATTGGTGCAACAGAACACCCAAGTAACGGAGAAGTAAACAAAGGCTCAAACGGTGGATGCAATGTCGGATTGTTTCAGTAATGTGAATTTGAAGCGGGCTTTCACGTAGACTGAATTTCCTTTTGAAAACCATTGGACACATTCTGGCGAAGTACACGGCGTGGATCTTGCATCTGCTCGGCCCGCTCGGAATTTGGGGAGTGTTCGCGATCGCTTTCGCGGATTCCGCCCTCTTGGGGATGCCGTTGGACGCGATTGTGGCGTTCTATGTTTACCAGGATCACAGGCGGCTGCTCTTCTATGTCGTGATGGCGTCGCTGGGGTCGGCGTTGGGCAGCATTCCGCTTTACATCATCGGTTATCTGGGTGGCGAGAAAGTTCTTCGGAAACGGATTTCGGAAGAGCGCTTTCAGCGGATTCACCGCTCGTTTGAGCAGCACGAATTCTGGGCGCTAATGTTTCCGGGAATGCTTCCCCCGCCCACGCCCTTCAAGATATTTGTGCTCGGGGCAGCGGTATTTGAAATGCCCTTCCGTGATTTCCTGGCGGCAACCTTTGCGGGAAGGTTCGTGCGCTTCCTGGTGCTTTCTTTGCTGACGCTGTGGTTCGGGCCGCAGGTTGTGGGGCTGATAGGAACGATGGTGCGACAACATTTGTCGTGGCTGCTGGGAGCGGTGGCGGGAGCGCTCCTGGTGTGGTTGTTGATGCGGAGAAGCAAAGGCCGCAAAGCGCAGGCTCGCTGATTCCCGATTGGGCAAGGACAGAAGCATCCCGACCGCCTCGCTGCGCTTGGCGGGATAGCCAAGGCGGTTGTCCCTATGTGGGTTTTTTACGCAGCGGCGATGTGGTCGCCGGCGGTCTGGTGCATCCAGCGGGAAAGCGCCAGCAAGAACACTGGCATTCCGAACATCGCTACTGAGAAGAAGAGATCGCTCTCCACCGTGCCTCGGAAAAACGGCACTCCGGCGGCGTACGACATCATCAATCCATTCAACGTTCGCGGGTACATCTCAGGCCAGGCAGCCCAGACGGCAAAATTGCTGATCAGGAAAAACGAAGCTGAACTGGCGAGGGCCGCTCCTACGACACGCACTGGGCCGGATTTTTCGCGCAGGCTGGCGCCCAGCCATAGGATGGCCCCATACCACGCCCACGTGACCAGATGGTCCCAAGAGAAGGTGTACGAGTAGATGAACTTGGTAAGGACAACGTCAGTAGCCGCCAGCAGAAGCAGGGGCGCCCACATCTGACGCCGAGAACCGCGGGCCCCGAAAAACAGCAGCGACGCGGCCACCGGGGTGAAATGCCACGCATGCGGCAGAATATTCAACGAACCCATGAAAGGTAAGAAGCGAACCGCAATCGCAAGTAAAACGAATAGATAGGGCAGCATGACCACCTCGGGAACTAAAACATTATTCTGGGCGCGGGATGGCGACTACGTCAAGGGCAATACCGATACAACGGCACCCAAGAAGCTTCCCTGGCCTTAGCGGACTACATCAGTGGCTCGCTCAGTCCGGTTCCGGGAAGGCTACTTGCTTCTTTCCGGAGCCGTAGATATCGGCGACGACATGAAGATTTTTGTCGAGCTGAACACCCGCTCCCAGGGCTCGCCGGGTATTGGCACGGCGACTCAGGAGGCTGGGCAACTGCACAAAGCGCAGATCCTGGAAGTTGACGATGTAGCCTCCTTCTGGAAGCGGTTCAGTCTCGGTGATGGGATATTTCGCCCAGTCCAGATACACGCGACCGAGATAAGACCTTTTGGCAGCCAGGGTAACGGGCGTTTCCTCCGGCTTGTAACGAATCTCAAGATCACTCTCGGGATTAACCTCTGATCCGAGAGCGTTCACGGGAGCGAGCACAAAGAACGCGGGAGTTTCCACAACACCATACCAGCGGAATGGATCTGTCAGTGCAGGGTAGGCGGAGACACGAAGCGGTTCCGCATCGTGATAGGTGCGCGTCGCAAGCGCATTCACCGCACGACGATGCTCGAAATCACGCAAGCCCCACAGCAGGACCATGCCGAACAAGGCCAGTGAAGCGGCAACTCGGCCTCGTGGTCCGCTGCTGCGTGCGCCGATTTCACTGTCAATCAGCGAGAACAGAGAGGGAACAATTAATCCGAGCAGAAGAAAGCTAAACATGACTGGCTCGAAGATGAAAACAATATCCCAGGAATACCACTTCTCAGAAAATGGCCAGAAGGGGCGCACTCCGTAGTTATTGGTGAAGTCGAGCAGAATGTGACTGAGACCGGCAAGGCAAGCATAGAGAAACAGAAGTCTCCATCTCGGCGGTAGATTTGGGTCCTTCAACTTACGTCCGCGCAAACACCAGATAAGATACACAAAGCCCACGACCACAGCCGCATCGAGGGGAACTCCAAGGAAGGAGTGCGTGAATCCGCGATGATGCGCGAAGCCGAACGCCGGGCCGCCAATGCGACTGAGCACGTCAAGGTCGGGTGCTTCGGCGGCGAGCGTCAAGGTGAGGGTGGCAAGCGCCGTCTTGCGGTTGAGTCCGGCGCGGCCTAGACATGCGCCGGTCAAAAAATGGGTGATTGGTTCCAAGTGGTCTGAAGATTCTATTTGGATATGTGTGCAATTGCTACTGTTCACGCTTGGACAGGCTTGGCGAATTACTTATCAGGGGCGAGCACCGTCAGCGCATCCGGCACAACCGTGATCTCCGCAGGCAGCGTCCCGACCAACTCGCCATCAGTCTCGACATAAATCTTCGCCGTCTCACTTGATTCATCCGTGGGCGACGCCTGTAGATACCTGCACGAAACTCGCCTGCTTGACGCCGACTCAATCCCCGAAACTTTCCAGTTGCGCCGCAATAACCCGCGGGCCACGTAAAGAAGATAGGCTGCGCGACGGGCCGTCCGGCAATAAACCACACGGACATCATTGCGATCGAGGGACGCTCCGGGCGCGAGCTCCTGCAAGAGGCCGCCAAAATTTTGAATGCGAACCGCCATCAACTCAGTGACATCGGTAATCGGTCGTTTGTCCGAGTCCGCGTCACCAAACTCAATTTGAAACCGAGGCATGGGATAGCTAAACCAGAGATGCCAGGCTTTTGCGTAGTACGCTGCCATGCCCATACGCTGCTTGGTTCCCGCATGAAGTTTGTAGAAAAGGTGCGCATCCACCCCAGCCCCAGCTGCCACTACGAAGAAGCGCGCTCCGAGTTTGCCCTGAAGATCGAGAAACTGAATTCGACCCAAGGCAACACGGCGTGTAACGCCGTGCAGAGCGGCCTGCGCAGCGCCTTGGAGATTCATGGGAATACCGAGGTCGTGAGCCAGCGCATTGGCCGTCCCCATGGGCAAGATCGCTAGAGCGACGGAGGTATTCGCCAGCCCTTGGATAATGCAGTGAATCGTACCGTCTCCGCCGCAGGCAAATACCGTATCCATTCCCGCTTGGACGGCCTGCCGTACTCGCTCTTCGGCTTCCTCAGGCGAGTGAGTAAGCACGAGTTCAGCCTCGACGTTTGCGTTGCGAAGTAGCGCCAGCACGGACTCCAACTCCGCCTGGCGCCCCCCCCGGCTGCCGCCGGAGTCGGGGTTATAAAGCAAAGCTGCCTTACGCATGAGGCTGACCGAAGTTGGATTGTACCTGAGTCGTTTGTCAGGAGTTATGATCTGCTTGGCAAGCAGTCTGGGTTTGGAATAAGCTGTTCCGGCTTGGATGGGCGTGCATTCCTGTGACCTCTCTCTCACGCCCAAAGTTTCAAATTCGAATTCAGGAGGATTGACCAGATGAAAATTCTGGCACACGTTCTCTGCGGGGTGCTCCTATGCCTGAGCGCTGCTGCCCAGGATCATGGCCCGCACGCTCAGACCCACCCGGTCGCTCTCGTGTCTGGCCTGGGTGATCTTCATCATCCGGTTTCCACAAAGAATCCGCAGGCGCAGCAGTTCTTCGATCAAGGTCTGCGATTCATCTACGCGTTTAATCATGACGAAGCCGCACGCTCATTTCAACATGCCGCCGAGCTCGATCCCAAGCTGGCCATGGCGTATTGGGGTGTGGCTGAAGCGGTGGGACCGAACTATAACGATCCCGCCGATCCCGATCGGTACAAGCAGGCGCACGAAGCGGTAGAAAAGGCCGTCGAGTTGTCCGCCGCGGCTTCGCCGAGCGATCAGGCCTACATTCAGGCAATGGCCAAACGCTTTCCGGCGGATCCAAAATCCGATCTGAAGAAAGCTGCTGAAGATTATCGGGACGCGATGCGCCAGGTGGTCAGTGAATTTCCCGATGACCTCGATGCCGCAACATTGTTTGCCGAGGCGGGGATGAATTTGCATCCCTGGGGATTGTGGCATGTCGATGGCACGCCCGAGGCCGGTACGGATGAAATCGTGTCGACGCTGGAGTCGGTGATGAAGCGTGACCCGAATCATCTGGGCGCGATTCACTATTACATTCACACTGTCGAGGCTTCGGCTGCACCCGAGCGCGCCTTAGCGGGTGCAAACAAGCTGGCAGCGCTGGCGCCGGGAGCGGGACACATCGTGCACATGCCCGCGCATATTTACATTCGCACCGGCGATTACCAAGCGGCCGTGAAGACCAATGAAGAGGCCGCCATCGTGGACCGTGCCTATATCAAGGCCAGCGGAGCACAGGGCATCTATCCGATGATGTATTACAGCCATAACCTGCACTTCATCGCCATGTGCGCGGCGATGAATGGCAATTATGCGGAATCGCGAAAGAATGCGGATTTGCTGATCGCGAATGTCGGGCCGCACGTGAAGGACATGCCTCCGCTCGAAGGCTTCATGACAATTCCCGTCGCGGTGGAGATTCGTTTCCATCACTGGAACGAGCTGCTAAAGATGCCACAGCCCGATTCTTCGATGAAGACTGCCTCAGTATTTTGGCACTTCGGCCGCGGGCTGGCGCTGGCGGGGACGGGCAAGCTTGCAGAGGCTGAGGCCGAGTACAAGATCGTTTCCGATGCCGAAGCGGCCACGCCTCCCGACGTGATTTTTCAGATGCCCATTAACAACAAGGCGAAGGACATCATGAAGATCGCAACGGATGTGCTGGGAGCGAAGATCGCATTGGCGAAAAAGGACACCGAGGACGCGGTCGCAATGCTCCGGGATGCCGTTGCCATCCAGGACACGCTCAAATACGGCGAACCGCCCGACTGGTTCTTCCCAGTTCGCGAATCTCTGGGAGCCACTTTGCTAATGAGTGGCGATGCGGCGGGCGCGGAGAGAGTGTTTCGAGACGACCTGGACCGGAATCTGCGGAATCCGCGGTCGCTTTGGGGACTGCATCAGGCCTTACTGGGCCAGAAGCGAGCGTATGACGCGGGATTCGTCCAGAAGCAGTTTGATTCATCATGGAAGGGCGGAAATCAGCCGCTGAAGCTGGATGATTTGGTGTGAAAATGCTCACGTAGGGACAGCCGCCTCAGCTGTCCCTATGTAATTCGTTCCCCCTATAATCTTCTGCGATGGCTGCTAAGAGCAAAGATCCCGACCAGAAGATCGAATCCCTCCGCGAGAAAATCCGGCACCACGAACGCTTGTACTACGTCCTCGACCAGCCTGAGATCAGCGACGCCGACTTCGACAAGCTGATGCAGCAAGTAAAAGACCTGGAGGCGGAGCACCCCGATCTGATTACGGCGGATTCTCCTACGCAGCGCGTCGGGGGCAAGCCACGCGAGGGCTTCGTAAAGATTGCGCACTCTTCGCCAATGTTGTCTCTCGACAACACCTATAGCGAAGAAGAATTGCGGGACTGGGAGCGCCGCGTTCACGAATTGAGTGGCCGAAGAGATGTGGATTACGTTTGCGAACTGAAGCTCGATGGCATGTCGCTGGCACTGATTTATGAAGACGGCAAACTGGTGCGCGGAATCACTCGCGGGGATGGAAGTATAGGAGAAGATGTAACTCTAAATGTGCGAACTGTGCGCTCGGTGCCACTGTCCGTTCCGAAAGAGAAACTGAAGAAAGCGGGCATCCCTCCGGATTTTGAGGTGCGGGGCGAATTACTGATGCCTCTCGCGGCCTTCAAGAGGATGAACGAAGAGCGCGAGCGCAAAGGGCTCTCCTTATTTGCCAATCCGCGCAATGCCACGGCGGGTACTGTGCGGCAGCTTGAATCCAGGGTGACGGCGGAACGCCGGCTCGACTATTTTTCGTACATGCTGCTGAAAAACGGCCGAACTTATTTCGACCGGCACTCTAAAACGTTAGACGCGCTCGACGCCGCCGGATTCAAAGTCAATCAGAGCCGCAAGCTGGTGCACAATATCGACGAGGCATGGACGTTCATCCGGCAATGGGAAGAAAAACGAGAATCGTTGCCCTATGAGATTGATGGCATCGTCATCAAAGTCGATCGCACGGCGCTGCAGGATGAACTCGGATTCACCGGTAAGGCTCCGCGCTGGGCGATTGCATACAAATACGCTGCCCGAGCCGGGATCACGAAACTGGAAGACATTCGAGTGCAAGTGGGCCGCACCGGCAAGCTCACTCCGGTAGCCATGCTGGCGCCGGTCTTGATTGGCGGCACCACGGTGCGGAACGCCACGTTGCACAACATGGACGAAATCGGGCGCCTGGGGGTGAAGATCGGTGACTGGGTGCAGGTGGAGCGCGGCGGAGATGTGATTCCGAAGGTCGCCAAAGTCATCGAGGACAAAGACCACCCACGCGGGACGCGCACGTTTGAAATGCCGGAGAAATGTCCGGTGTGCGGGACCAAGGTTGTACGCACTGAGGGCGAGGTCGACTACAGGTGCGTGAATGCGAATTGCCCCGCGAAACTGCGCGAGACCATTCTGCACTTCGCTTCTCGCGGCGTGATGAACATTGACGGCATGGGCGATGCGCTGGTCAACCAGCTCACCGAGCGCGGGCTGGTAAAAAATGTTGCGGACCTCTACAAGTTGACCAAGGCTGACTTTCTCAGCCTGGAGCGCATGGGCGACAAGTCAGCCCAAAACATTCTTGATGAGATCGCGAATTCAAAGAAGCTGCCGCTGGAACGGGTCATCTACGGTCTCGGCATTCGAATGGTCGGAGAACGTACCGCTCAATTCCTGTCGGAACATTTTGGATCAATGGAAGCGTTGGAGAGCGCTGGGATAGAAGAACTACAGAGTGTGAATGAAGTGGGCCCACGCATCGCCGAGAGCATCGTAGAGTTTTTCGGCATCGCGGCCAATCGAAAGCTGATCGGGCGGTTGCGCGAGGCTGGGCTTACGCTAACCGGCCAGAAGAAGCAGCGGGGGTCAAAGCTTGCGGGCAAGACATTTGTGCTGACGGGAACGCTGGTGCACTTCACACGCGACGAGGCCAAGCAGATGATTGAGGATGCCGGCGGAAAAGTTACCGGCTCAGTGAGCAAGAAAACGGATTACGTGGTGGCGGGGGCGGATGCGGGCTCGAAGCTGGATAAGGCGAAGGAGTTGGGCGTGAAGGTGATTGACGAGAAGGGAATGAAAGGAATTCTCTAAGAGAAACTAAACTCAAAAGGCGGACGATGGAACTTTCGATGTCCGTGCCTTTTCCCGCAAGTCAGAGATGAGCCGGTACACGTAATCTAGGTCGTCGATATCTACGAAGGTGGGAACATTCCCCACAGTCATTCCGTCCCAAGCTCCCCATCCGCGCCTTCCAGACCACATGGACTCGGCCTGGGAAAAACGCAGAGTACCAGTTCCGCTCGAGCGGCCCTCCTTCATAAGGGTCGGCAAACCATCGAGATAGGCTGAAGCCATTTGTCGATTCCAGCCATTTTGAACGACGATCACCCTGCGGTTCGTGATCGCATAATAGGTACGTTTCTTCTTCCACGCGGTGTAGAAGAACCTGCCCCAGATAATGTATTGCCCGATCAGGACAAATGGGATACCCCATAAGATGCCGAACAACCATGGATTTCCTGAACGTGAATTAGAACCCCAGAAACCTGCTGCCCCTAATTCCCAGAAGATGGCAAAGCCACCCCACAGAAGGCTGAATGGAATCAGAAACGCGTCCTCCTTGTGGAAGAAAACGGTGCCATTGGGTTGGCCCGCCCACACCACACTTTCACCGATGGTGAGTTCTGGTTGAATGGCGGTCATTGAGTCTGGGTTGATCTGCTGCATTTCTTGGCATCGTAAGGTACGGAAAGAGTGGTGTCTAGCCTGTTGTCGGGTGGCTGAGCGCTTCGGTCATCCTCTTCCACGTCTCCTCCAGCGCCTCCGGCAGAATCCTCGTCTCGCACACCACCGAAACAAAATTTGCATCGGCGACCCAGCGCGGCAGGACATGCATGTGGATGTGTCCGGCGATGCCGGCGCCGGCGGCTTTTCCGATGTTCATGCCTAGGTTGATGCCGTCGGGGCGGTAGAGTTCACGTAGCACGGACTCCATGCGCTGCGAGAGGTCCATCATCTCGTGGGCAGCGTCAGACGGCAGCTTGCGGAGTTCGTCCAGATGCGCGTAAGGGACGATCATCACGTGCCCCGGAGTGTAGGGATACATATTCAGGATGACGAAGCAGTGCTTACCGCGGTGCACGATGAGCACTTTTCTATCGTCGCCCGCATTCGCGGCGTCGCAGAAGACGCACCCGGTGGTCTTCTCTGCGGCGGAGACGTAGGCGTAACGCCACGGGGTCCAGAGGTAGTCCATTATTAAGGCAGGGTAGCAGATGGCGAGCCAATGCGGTTACCGGCCGTCCGCATCCCCGGCTTGTTTATTGGACGTCCGTCTTCATCGGCTTCCACCACCGTCGATGGTGCTTGCACTGCGACTCAAACTCCGGATTGCAGCGGGCATGGAAGGTGTTCTCGGCGATGGCGAGGCCCAGCGCGGTGCCCAGAAACATGTCAGAGGACCAGTGGTCGCGTGCCATAAAGCGAGTGAAGGTTACGGTGAATGCCGCTCCGTAGCTCAGCGCGCGCGCCCAGGGTTTGGGATATTCGTCTGCCAGAACCGACGCCATCGCCCAGGTAAACATGGCGTGGCCGCCCGGGAAAGACGTGTTCACGGCGTGGTGTTTAAAGAAATTGCCGTGATTATTGCCCTCGTCGGGCCGCTGACGGGCGAAGATTAGCTGCATCGGGGCATAGATCAGGAAGGTATTGATCAGTGTTTCCAGCTCGATTTCACCTGTCTCCCGGGCGTGGCGATGCTCCGTCTTGAATCCGTAAATGTACACCCCGGCCAGCGAGGCGGCCAATCCTCCGATGGCGAAATCGGAAATGGCCTGATATGTCGAAAAATTCGCGTGCGAAACATTATTTTCAATGTGCCGATCGGCGGCGAGAAACGCAGCCGTACCCACGAGCACAATAGCGTCCCACTTGAGGTTATGCCGCTCGAACGGTGCCAGGTAGAGGCGTTTCTGGTCTACTCCAATCCGCTTGATACTTCGCTTCATAAACCCTTGCTGCTGGGCGCCCGTGGGAGCATCTGGCAATGCATCCGGTGTGGCGTTATTTTCCTCCGGCTCCTCCACGCGAAAATCGACCACCCGAAAGTTGGGCGCCAGAGCGGTTCCCTGAATCGCGGGTAGGGTGAGCAGAACCGGGACCGAAGACGATGCCTGGGCGGCTGCAGCGATCCCAAGCAAGGGTATCGCCAAAACTGCAAAGGTTGTTTGGATCGTTGGTTTATTCAATGTCGTGGGCTCGTACGCGCCTGTATTTTCGAGAAAGGCGCCCCATTAGGATGCAAATTCCGAAAAAGAGTAGATCAAGGTTTTTACAAAAATATGCGTTCGCCATGGCTTCCGGATGCCACGGCAGGTTTGATCTTCCCCGGATTCAACCCCATCGGATAATTGCGTTTGACACTGTTTGAGAGGCGTTGCTATAGTCGAAGAGTTCCCTTTGGACGCGGGTTTCTGTAAAACGTCCGGCAGCTGGGATTGTCCAAGCTCACTCGCCAGGGTGAGCCCACCACAACCAAACGACTCACTCCAGCAGTTCGCCAGGCAGACCCCGTATCCCCCCGCACCGAGTGCGAGGCTTATCAGAGAGGCATGACTTTGTCCGACGACACCACCGCTCATAACTCCGAATCCAACTCCGCCGTCGCAACCGAAACCGAACCCACGGCAAGAGAATCCACCTTGACCGATCAGAATCCGATTTCGGTCGTAACCCCCGATGCCACGGCAACTCATCCAGAGGATCTGCCGCACTCACCGTCTGCGGTGGACGATAAGCATGCCAGCGAAGACTTCGCCTCGGCGCTGGAGAATTTCACCAGCGAAACCGCGGAGGCTGTGGGAGAAGATCGTGTCATCAAAGGCACGGTGCTGAAGCTTACGGCAACGCATGTCGTGGTTGACATCGGCACCAAATCGGAAGGCATGTTGCCACTCTCGGAAGTGCTCGACCACGAGGGCAAGCCCAAGGTCAAGCCCGGCGACGAAATCGACGTGATGCGGGAGAAGGGTCAGACCGAGGAGGGCTACGTTAATCTTTCCCACCAAAAGGCAGCGCGCCTCCATGCGTGGGACGAGGTTGAGAAGGCACACCACGAAAAGAGGCCAGTCAAGGCTGTCGTAATCGAGCGCACCAAGGGGGGCCTTACGGTTGATGTCCTTGGCGCCCGCGCTTTTCTTCCCGGCTCGCAAGTGGATCTGCGGCCCATCCGCAATCTGGACGGGATGAAGGGTCAGACCCTCGAAGTTACCATCATCAAGGTCAACAAAAAGCGCGGCAACATTGTGGTCTCGCGCAAGGAATTGCTCGAAGGTGAACAGAACGAGAAGCGCAGCAAGACTCTCGAACACTTGGAAGAAGGCTCGATTCTGACCGGAGTAGTCAAGAATCTGACGGAGTATGGCGCTTTCGTGGATCTCGGCGGACTCGACGGACTGCTACACATCACAGATATGTCGTGGGGAAGGCTCACGCATCCCCGCGATTTGGTGAACGTCGGCGATCAGATTCAGGTGAAGGTGCTGAAGTACGACAAGGAAAAACAGCGCGTTTCCCTCGGATTCAAGCAGTTGACGCCCGATCCCTGGCTTGACGCTGAGCATCGCTATCCTGTGGGCGCGCACGTTTCCGGACGCGTCATTAGCGTGACTGATTATGGCGCATTCGTTGAGCTTGAGCAG
This sequence comes from Acidobacteriaceae bacterium, assembly GCA_030838305.1. Taxonomy (GTDB): domain Bacteria; phylum Acidobacteriota; class Terriglobia; order Terriglobales; family Acidobacteriaceae; genus Sulfotelmatobacter. Next base: position 3,129 of record JAUTWY010000135.1, on the reverse strand, counting down.
GGCATTGAAGGCCTGGTGCATGTCAGCGAAATGACGTGGTCGAAGCGCATGAAGCATCCTTCGAAGCTGGTGAATGTTGGCGATCAGGTCGAGTGCGTGGTGCTGAATGTGAATCCCGGGGAGCGCAGAATTTCCCTGGGCATGCGGCAACTGGCGGAGAATCCATGGGATGCGCTGCACGACAAGTATCCCGTGGGCATGACGGTCGAAGGCCGGGTGCGCAACCTGACCGACTTCGGCGCCTTCATCGAAATCGAAGACGGCATCGACGGCCTGGTGCACGTCAGCAACCTGAGCTGGACCAAGCGCGTGAAACATCCTTCCGAGATACTGAAGAAAGGCGATCGCGTGAAAGCAATCGTGCTGGCCATTGAGCCCGACAAGCGTCGCCTGTCGCTTGGAGTGAAGCAACTTCAGCCCGATGTTTGGGAAACCTTCTTCGCTACCCATCACGTCGGCGATGTGATTCACGGAAAAGTGCTGCGCGTGGCCGCGTTTGGGGCCTTTGTCGAGATTGCTGAAGGCGTGGAAGGCCTGTGCCACAAGTCCGAAGCGGTCGATGGAAATGGCCAGCCGCTGCATCTTGAAGCAGGTGCGGAGCATGACTTCAAAATCATCAAGATGAGCGCGGAAGAAAAGAAAGTTGGACTCAGCATCCGTGCGGTTGGCGAGGAGGCTTCGCGCTCCGAAGTGGAGGCTTACAAACAGCCGGTTTCCAGCACGAGTTCTACTATCGGCGAGTTGATTTCCTGGAAGAGGGCCAGCAACGAGAACAACTAGGCCGCAACCTGAGCGGAGTAGCGGCTCCTCAATCGCGGGTACGCCAATGAGATCATGGCAGACTGAGGCAGGACATCTCGAATGCCGCTGGTCGGAGGTGCGGCACGTTCCGTATCATCCTGTTTGGATGGAAGAAACTTCAAACATTCAAAGTGGTTACTTGGCACCCATCCCGGATTTTGCCAGCCACAGTCCATTTGGGGGAGCCTCTTGGTTCCAACCTCACATCGCTGATCGTGATCCCGACTGGCTCCTCGTATTCAACAATGAAAGCTGTTGCTCTAATTGAGTTCGGTTTGGCCCTCGTTTTCCCTCCCTGTTCTAGAATCATTCGTTTGCCTTTAGTCATCTCTTCTTACTGAGGACGATCACTTTGCCTGAAACCATTTATGACGTCGCCATCATCGGCAGCGGACCCGCCGGGTACACCGCCGCCATCCGCGCAGGTCAGTGGGGCCTGAAAACCGCACTCATCGAGAAAGACAACGTGCTCGGCGGCACCTGCCTGCACGTAGGCTGCATTCCCACCAAGGCGCTGCTGTTCAATGCCGAACTCTGGGACCACCTCAAAGATGCCAAGGAATTCGGCATCGACGGCGTGGATGCGCGCACGCTGAACTGGGCCGCGGTGCAGGACCGCAAGTCGAAGATCGTGGCCAAGCACGCCAAAGGTCTTGAGTTCCTGATGAAGAAGAACAAAGTCGAGACGGTGAAGGGCTATGGAAAGCTTACTGGTTCGGCACAGAACGGTATATTCACGGTCGAAGTCGTGAACGACAACAAGGCCAGCCATCTTAAGGCGAAGAACGTCATTCTCGCCACCGGCTCGGAAGCTCGCATGATTCCAGGGCTTGAGGCAAGCGACCGCGTTCTCACCAACATAGAAATTCTTAGCCTGAAAGAGATTCCGAAATCGCTTGTCATTGTCGGTGCTGGAGCGGTGGGGGTGGAGTTCGCGTCGATCTATCGCTCTTTCGATTGCGAAGTTACGATCATCGAAATGCTGCCGCGCCTGGTTCCCGTGGAAGATGAAGAAGTCTCCAAGGAACTGGCCCGTGTCTTCCGCAAGCGTGGCATCAACTTTCACACCAGTGCCAGGGTCGATAAAGTTGAAAAGACGAAAGCCGGAGTGGCCGTGACCATTACCGTCGACGGTAAGCAGCAGAAGATCGACGCCGAAAAGATACTGATCGCCGTAGGCCGCAAACCGCGCACTCAGAACATTGGTTTGGAGCGGACCAAGATCAAACCGGACCGGGAATTCGTCAAGACGGATTCGTGGATGCAAACTTCCGAGCCCGGTGTCTACGCAGTCGGCGACATCGTGCTAGGCACGCCGCAACTCGCGCATGTCGGAGCAATGGAAGCGATTGTTGCCGTAGCGAAAATTGCTGGCAAGCCGGGCAAGCCGATTAATCCCGAGCACATCCCCGGTGCGACGTATTGTCATCCGGAGATCGGCAGCGTTGGCCTTACCGAAACCAGAGCCCGCGAAGCCGGATACAACGTGAAGGTCGGGAAATTTCCCTTCACCGCGAATTCGCGCGCTTCCATCGTCGGCCAACACGAAGGCTTCATTAAGATCGTCTCCGACGCCGACTACGGCGAGATTCTCGGCGTGCACATCATCGGCCCGCAGGCAACAGAGTTGATCGCCGAAGCCGTCACCGCCATGGAACTCGAAGCCACGGTGGAAGACTTGATGTGGACCATCCACGCGCATCCGACGTTGGCTGAGGCTATGCTGGACGCGTCAAATAGCGTGTACGGGATCGCAATCAACGCGTAAACTCACCACGGAGGCGCGGAGAAAATCAAGAAATGAAAAGGTTTTTCTCCGTGCCTCTGTGTCTCCGTGGTGAAATGGATTTAGTTTGATCTCTCTCGTCCAACTCGGCACCGTTGACTACGCGACGGGCTTGCGCCTGCAACAGCAACTCGTCGACTTGCGCAAAGCAGAAAAGATCGGGGACGTCCTTCTGCTCCTCGAACACTCTCCAGTTGTCACCCTAGGCCGCAATGCGAAAGCCGCGAACGTGATCGCCTCGGCGGAACTCCTCGCCCAGCGCGGTGTTGAGCTTTTCGAATGCGACCGTGGCGGCGACGTGACCTTCCACGGTCCCGGCCAGATCGTCGGTTATCCCATCTTCGACCTGCGCGGCTTCGCCACTCCCGACGGCAAACGCAAAACGCTCGGCGCCATCGAATTCGTCCGCCGCCTGGAAGAAGTCCTGATCCGCACCTGCGCCGATTTCGCGATTCCAACAACGCGAGTCCCAGGTCTAACGGGCGTCTGGACGGATGCGACAAGTCAGGATGGTCATGTTGTTGCAAGCCACGATGCTCATG
>JAUTWY010000113.1 GCA_030838305.1 Acidobacteriaceae bacterium | reverse complement strand
TTCCCTGATTGGTCCACAGCGGAACCGCGGTCGTCGTGTTCCAGGAGTCGTGGATGAAGCGGAAGGTAGCACGTAGCTTGTCACTGAAATTATGATCCACGCGGATCAGTTCTTCCCGCCAGTTAGTTGCCTGGGCGGGAGACGCGATAAACGAGTTCCCAGAAGTAGGGGTGGGAATCATGGTCAGCAACCCGGCCACGTTGGGATCATTGGGATCGAAGGGAACCTGGTTGGAGGGATACGGATTCCACGAAATCCCATTCGGATTGAGCGTTCCCGGACAGTCGGCCCAGGGTTGGAGGTTTTGTGTAACGGGATCGACGCGTTGGAATGGGGTGGGCACGCCTTGGCACAAATCGCTGAAGTCCCCGCTTCGTTCCGCTACGCTGGGAACCGGCTGGTTAAAACTTTGGCCGGGAACAATATCCTTGCGCCACTCCTCCGACCAGAAAAAAAACGTCTTCTTCTTGTCCGTATTGTAGTGCCCTGGAATATAAATCGGTCCGCCAATGGTATAGCCGTAGTCGTTCTTCTTGTATTCCGGTACGACGCCGCCCTGAAACCAGGCGGGAGAATTGAAAGCATCATTGCGCAGGTATTCGTAAACGTTCCCGTGGAACTTATTTGTTCCTGACTTAGTCTCGACCTCTACGGTCCCCGAACCGTTGCGGCCGTACTGCGCCCCGTAGTTGGAGGTAAGAACCTTAAATTCAGCAATGGCATCGACGCTTGGATACACGTTCAACGTCGAGTTGCTACCGTTGTCCATGTTGTCGCCGCCATCGAGTTCCCAATTGTTGTACTCGACGCGGCCACCGTTCATGCTGAAGCTGACGTTGCCGTAGACGCCCACGGTGCCTTCGTCCTGTCCGGTCTGGTTGCTGACGCCGGGCGTCAGTGTGACCAACTGAGTGAAATTGCGGCCGTTTAGTTCGAGCTGGGAGATTTCTTTGCCCGTTACTGTCCCAGTGAGGTCGGAGGATTGAGTCTCGACTTGCGCCACCTGCGTGCCTTCGACCACAACCTCAGTGGTGGCGGCACCGACTTCCAAAGCGACATCGACTCGGGATTTCTGGGCGACGTCCAAGACAACTCCTTTCGCCTGGTACTTCTTGAACCCGGCCGCCGTCACTAAAACGTTGTAGGTTCCTCCGGGCAACGCGGATGCGTTATAGTCGCCGCTGGAGTTGGTGGCCGTGCGGCGCTCGATACCATGGTCAGGACTCGCGACGACGACTGCGGCGTTGGCAACCGCCGCACCGGAGGGATCCGTAACTGTACCCGTTATAGACCCGGTGTCCTGAGCCGCTGCGTAGAACGTCAGGACCAGCGGAACGATCACCATCATCACACGATGAAATCTCATGGTCAGGTTTCTCCCTTTTGAGCGAAAGGCGGCGCGTATTCCCCAACGCGTGCCGTGCATCAATTTCTGAAGCATCCTGAGGTATCGCCGGTGCCTGATACCCACAGATTGTCCTGTGTATTAAAACGTATGAATAGTGCTTTTATTGGCCATCTGCTGTCAAGAGAAAAACGCGGTGGCCGCAGCCCAAATGACAATTCTGATGGTGCAAAAGTTCCTCATAGCAAGCTCCGCGTCGATTCCCGTGCCACCAACTCCGGCGCTACCTTGCGATGGTATGCGGCCACTTCGCGTTTTTCGAGTACTGCCTGGATACCCTCAAGCACAATTCCCACTGCGCCCGCGCCCATGGCTTCCATGGGCTGGCGCACCGTGGTGAGTGCCGGGGTACAGAGAGCCGAAGCTGCAACGTCGTCGAAGCCGGTCACTGAACATTGCTCGGGCACGCGCAGGCCGGCTCTGTTCAATGCACGAATCGCCCCAAATGCGGTCATGTCGTCAAAGGCCAGGAGGGCGGTGAACGGGCGCTTCTGCTTGATGAGAGCCTCGGTAAGTTTTTGCCCCGCCTCAAAGCTTGAAAGGGGATCGCTTGACTCTGGCAGGTCAACGATCAGATGGGAGTCAAGTTCAAGGCCGCATGTCTTGGCGAAGTTGCGGATGCCGCGCCATCGCGGAGCACTATCGGATAACGCCTTGGGGCCGCGAATGAAAGCGATCTTGCGATGACCGAGCGAGTGTAGATGCTCGAGTGCCAGATAACCTCCCACCTCGTTATCGACAATCACTGAACTCATGGAGTCGCCTTTGAGTTCGCAACCGATAAGAGTAGTGGGGATGCTGCTCTTTTCAAGGTCGGCAAGCAGGTTGATATCCAGAAAAAGCCAATTGGCCAGCACGACAAGGCCTTCAATACGACGGTCGAGCAGCATCTCGAGATAGCGCTCGAAGCGGCTACGCTCGTTATGCACATCGGTTAGGATGGGTAGGTAAGAAGCCTGATACAACGTGTTCTCGATGCCTCGCAACACCAGCGTGCAATAGGGATCGGTCATGTCAAACACCATGACCCCAACGGTGTGGCTGCGCTTGCTGCGCAACGAGCGGGCAAACTGGTTGGGACGGTATCCAAGCTTTTCCGCGGCTCGTGCAATGCGCTTCTTGGTGACCGGGGGAATGTAGCGGGCCAGCGGAGCGTCGTTCAGGACAATCGAAACCGTGGTGGAAGAAAAACCGCTCTCTTTCGCTACGTCGCGAATCGTCACCATCGAAGCGTTGCCTTTGGAGTGCCGCACTGCGAAAATCCTGAAACCTCGCGCTTGAATTTCTGGAGGAGGTTGGCGGACACTACAGCAGAGAGTGAGCCGAGTGTCAAGCGCGCACATGCGATCAGGATTGCTGGGCTGGATGCTGCTGGCCACAATGGCAGCTGGAATGTCGCGGCAAAATTCCTCCACGGGAACTGTGACTGGAAGCTCCCAGGATGCAGCAGGCGCTTCGTCTGCCGCAGATCCAGCAAAGCTTTTTCAAGCTGGACAGGACGCGCTAAACCATGGCCGATTGGATGAAGCGGAACGCGATTTCCGGCAAGTGCTGGCGGTAGATCCGCAACTCGGTGGAGCGTACGCCAATCTGGGCGTGGTCTACATGCGGCGCAAGCAATGGGCAAAAGGTTTGGAGATGTTACAAAAGGCCGAGCACCTGATGCCGCAAGTTGCCGGAATCCGGCTGAACATCGGGCTCGCCTATTACCGGCAGAATGAATTCCTGAAAGCTATTCCTCCTCTCGAGTCTGTGGTGCGCGATCAGCCGGAAGCACTCCAGCCCCGCCATCTGCTGGGACTTTGCTACTTCTTTGTGGAGCGATGGGCAGACGCGGCTCATACGCTGGAGCCACTCTGGGCTCAGGAATCGGAAAAATTGACCTTTCTTTATGTGCTCTCCATTGCTGCGCATCGCGCTGGCCTGAAGGACCTCGATGAGAGGGCTACCGCTCAACTCGTCAAGACGGGGGACGGCTCACCCGAGTACCATCTTTTCATGGGCAAAGCGCATCTCAATCTCGAACAATACGACATGGCCCTGGCTGATTTCCAAGCCGCGGCGGAGGCAAATCCGAAATTGACCTTCGTTCACTTCAACATGGGCCTGGCGTATTTGAAGAAGCAGGACTACGAGCGAGCGCGGGATGAGTTTCTGAAAGACGCCGGAGTGGAGCCCGATCTGGCTTTCAATTACGACCAACTCGGTGACGTCTATTCCCTTATGCAACAGGACTACAAGGCG
>JAUTWY010000071.1 GCA_030838305.1 Acidobacteriaceae bacterium | reverse complement strand
GTTAGTTACGAACTTCTCAGGAAGTGGCCTACGATTTGCAGTAATCAATGCTGAGGTGCGGATGATGAATTATCGATTGCAGCTCTCCCCGATATCCGGCACTCGAGAATCACACGTGGACCTGCCGTCGCGGGAACGTGGGGAAGGTCCACCGCCAAACAGCGAAGACGCAAATGTCTTTCGCTCATGGTTGGTCTACGACTCTGATCTGGAGCCCGTCCGCGGCGGAAGCCGCGGCAATTGGAATACGGTGCTGGGGCTGGCCTTGGCTGTGGTGGTGAGTGTCAGCTTCTGGGTTGGAGTAGGGATAATGATGGCGAGCTTCTGGAAATAGTCGTTCTCTGACTGAAGCTATTGGCCGTAGTGCAACAGCGACATCACGTCGTAGCCCTTGAGCTTCTCCCGCCCCTTCAGAAAGTCCAATTCGACAACAAAGCCGAGACCTGCAATTTCCGCGCCCAACATGGTTGCTAGCTTGGCCGTAGCTTCGGCCGTGCCCCCGGTGGCCAGCAGATCGTCCACGATTAGCACGCGCTGGCCTTTCTGGATGGCGTCCTTGTGCATCTCCAGCGAGTTCGTGCCGTATTCAAGGGCATAGTCGAACTTCACCGTCTCGGCTGGCAGTTTACCAACCTTGCGCACTGGGACAAACCCTGCATTCAAACGGTAGGCAAGCGCGGGAGCGAAGATAAAGCCACGAGCCTCCATGCCGAGAACCAGATCGATCTTCTGGTCGACATAATGCTCGGAAAGCCGGTCAACCAGCGTAGCGAAGCCAACCTTGTCTTTCAATAGAGTCGTGATGTCGTAGAAGAGGATCCCTTTTTTCGGGAAGTTGGGCACTTCACGGATGAGCTTCTTGAGTTGGTCAGAATTCAGGGTCGAGTTGCGAGACAATTACCATGCTCCTTCAATGCGGAACGAACTGAGCCCGTTTTTCGGTTGCGCTTCGGATTCCGCAACTTCATCGACGCGAGCCGCGCGCGGCCCCTCGCGCAAGCGCGAGCGCAAACCGGAAAGTTGATCGCGAGTGCCTTGGGCCAGGACTTCCACGCTGCCGTCGTGATTATTGCGTACCCAGCCGGCAATGCCGAGAATGTGCGCTTCACGCTCCACGAACCAGCGGAACCCCACGCCCTGCACACGGCCGCGGACCACAAAGCGGCGAGCTTCAATCCCTTTTGCAATAGAAGTCATTCTTGTAGAAACGTGGTTTGCAACGTCGGGCAGCAGCACGTCGCCAACCATGGTACGAAAAACACGAGACGCAGCAAGCTGCGCCTCTCACGAAACAATAGAGAATCTACGCCCGCGACAAATACACGCCCTCAGCGGTATCTACCTTGATCTTCTCGCCTTCATTGATGAAAGGGGGCACTTGCACCACTAGTCCGGTCTCAGTCTTAGCAGCTTTGGTTACGCTTGATGCAGTTGCGCTCTTCAGCCCCGGCTCGGTCTCAATCACGGTGAGTTCCACCGTCTGAGGCAGCTCAATGCCCACGGCCTTGCCGTCGAAGAATTCCACTTTGATTTCGAGATTGGCAATCAGGTAGTCCACCGCGTCGCCCAACACGTCCTTGCTCAGGTGTGTCTGTTCGTAATTGGAAGTATCCATGAAGTAGTAGCTGTCGCCGTCGGCATAGAGGAACTGCATGTCGACTTCATCCACGGTGACCTTCTCGATCGGATCGGGCGAACGGAAGCGATGCTCGAACATGGCGCCAGTACGAAGATTCCGCAGTTTGGCCTGGATGAACGCACGCAAGTTGCCCGGGGTGCGATGTTCGACCGCAAATACAGAATGCAGATCATTGTTGTGCTTGATGATCATGCCCGGACGCAGTTGGGTGGCAGGGATCGACATTGCTTGGAACAATCTCCTTCGAATGAGAGCGCAGTTTGCTGAACCGGCGGAAGGCGGGCAGGCCACATTTTCCGCCGAACAAGGGCCAAAAACTTATTTTACACTGAGGTCGCCGGAAAGGAAACCTTCCCAAACCAGCACTCATCGTAGAGAGGCCACTTTCGTGGCCGTTGGCTAGCTGCCCTGCTCTCCGCTGCGGAGGACTAGAATTGCAGCTGGCAAGATGTCAAAGACGCGGAAGCATGCTTTCCCGTGACTTTCCGTACCATCCTGAAATGAGGTTAGAATCATGAGTTTTGGACGTTACGAATCTTCTGAAAACAACAGCGTAGGAACTGCGATCACATTCCTTTTGATCGGACTTGGAGCGGGAGCTTTGGTGGCGCTCGCGCTGACCCCGAAGACCGGCAAGCAATTCCGCCGTGACCTGAAACGCGGCTACAACGATGCCAGGGAAACGCTGGAAGATTGGACCGAAGAGGCCAAGGACCGCGTACGCGATGTGAAGGAACGTGCCCGTGACGCAGCCGAACGGGGCGCCAACCTTGCAGAAGACTTGCGGGAAAAAGTGGAACCTCTGCGGCGTGCTATCCGTCGCAGCTAAGGGACGCTCACCGCGAAGGTCAGCGAAACATGGCGGCGAAAAATCCCTTGATTCGTCGCAATACCCCGCGCTGTCCTGGCTTCACTTCCCCCCGCTGCTCAGGCGGCGCTAGCAGTTGTGCGTTGAGCGAAACTGGCCTTGCCGATGATTGCATTACCGGAAGTCTCGCGGCTTCTTCGGTAGGGGCAGGGGGCGTAGCCGAGCGGTTCTTGCCCTGGAACACGAACGGCACGTCGACGGTCACATGAACGTCGTTGGGCTGCGACGGCGGCAAAGGTTGGATTTCCGGCCCGCTGGAAAGTGTCTGAGCCGGCTCGCTCGTCTGCGAATCGTTTTCTGGCTTCGGAGCGATCGCTCCTGGATCGCTTTTTTGCGCCAGCGTGAGGTTCGCGGGCGCCTGCGAATCCGGGATGATCCGTGCCGGCGTGGCGTTCGTTCTCATCACGCGAACCGGCGGCGGACAGCCGCATTCCAGCGGAACTTGTGAATCCACTTTATCGATGCGTCCCGTGTGAAATACCGCCTGCTCGGTTGCTTGCACCTGGTAAGTGCGGTCCCCGATCAGTTCCGAAACTGTTACTGGTGCGGTATTGCCCCTCAACCCACGCACGCAAGTATTGCCGTGGGAATCTGTGCTGACGGCATAGTGAAATTCTCCGGGACCCGCGAACAAGATGCGGAAATCCGGGGTCAGCACGGTATCTGCTGAGGCGCCCGGGGCATAGTGCATCTCCAGTGCTCCGGTACCCATGCCCAGCATCAAGTCTTTGGCGTTTCTCGAAGGCGTCAACGAAAGCGTGGTTCCGGGGCAAACGCGCACTTCGCCCCCCTTTGCCAAACGCAATACTGCGGTTTCGCTTCCGGCAGTCAGAGACGATCCTGCCGCAAACCGGCTGCCCGCTAACAGGACATCGCCAACGCCGCTGCTGACCGGGACTACAGCCGACACTTCCGCCGGCTTTGTGGACAGTACCTGCGGAGACTCGATTGCTGTCTTTTTGCCGACATTCGGGTCTTCCGGAGGTTTCAACCGCACCATCAGGCGGTTCCCAGCGCTGTCCCAGGTGTAGCCGTAGGGAATGAGAAGGTCCAAGACTAACCTCAGGACCGGAGGATCTTTCTGTAATTGCTGGGCCCGGACAGTCAAAATGTTTTCCTGCAGTACCGGAATCCGATTCTGCGGCAGTCCCGAGCGCGCATTGGATAGGTCGATCACCAATCGCGGCGGCGAATCGAGGGGCTGAATCGTAGGCACTACGGGATGCGTGGAAACAATTTCAATAGCCGGGACGCCGCGCTCGTGCACAACACGGACGCTGGTAACCAGCCCCACCTCGGGTTTCGCTAAGGCTGCAATTTTATGAGTCGCATCGGAGCCCGGACCCTGCGACCAAGCTTTCGTGATCAGCAGCCCTGCCAGCACCACGATGCAAACCGACTGAATGCGAGATTGCGGCAAGAAATCCCCTGAGAACGGTTGAGCTTCTTAAGAGAACCTTATCACTTGTCAGGAAGGTTATGAAGTGGCTGGCAAGCTCTGTGGGGCAACGGCCACCATCCCGCAGGGCTGCACTCGCTCATTGAAACGCCGGCGTCCTTCGAATTATTTCAATTCTCGGGTAGAAATTCGTATTCTTCAATCACCGCGGCCACGGCTATTTTTCCGGCCGGTGCGGACTCGTCGATCCGCACCACACGGCCTTTGCATTGCACGCGAATACTTTCTGTAAGCGTAATTTCAGGAGGGAGTGTCAGGGTGAAGCCGATGGGCGACCCTTGCTCGATTGGTGAATCCAGGTAGAGACAAATCCCGCGCGCGCTAACGTCACGGATTTGAGCGGATTCGCTACACTCTGAGTTTTCTCCGCGGCCGACCGAAACAGGAATCCGGAGCGCGAAACGTCTCGCAGCCCTCTTCTCTTGCTGGGCTTCAGCCATGCATTACTCCAAAGCTGCTATTGAAGTCGACACTAACTGTTCAGAGAATGACGTTTACGGCCCAAACCCGTCAATACCACTCTCGGGGACGGGACTGGCACGTTCAGGCTAAAGGGCATCGGTTGTCCTCGACACTCAACCGATGCTTGGCGTGTAAACTTGCAATCAGGGAAAGATCAGTGGTCTTCGTACTCGACAATTACGATTCTTTTACTTACAACCTCGTCCAGTATCTAGGCGAACTCGGAGCTACGGTCGAGGTTCACCGCAACGACCAAGTCACGATTGCTGACATTGAGGATATGCAACCGGAGCGCATCGTGGTGTCGCCCGGTCCCTGCAGGCCGCAAGACGCCGGCATCAGCATTAATCTGATCCAGCACTTCGCCGGCAGAGTACCAATCCTCGGCGTCTGCCTCGGACATCAGGCCATCGGCGCAGCATTTGGCGGCCGCGTCGTTCGCGCTCCCCACTTAATGCATGGCAAGACCAGCGCCGTAACCCACGACAACAAAAGCATCTTTCGCGGCCTGCCCACGCCCATGACCGCCACTCGCTACCACTCGCTCATCGTGGAGGAAAAAGGCCTGCCTGCGGAGCTTGAAGTGAGCGCCTGGACTACAGAGAAAGATGGCACTCGCACCATCATGGGCCTGCGCCATAGAAAGTTTGCGGTCGAGGGAGTGCAATTCCATCCCGAAAGCGTGCTGACCGATGCGGGGAAAAAGCTGGTGGGGAATTTCTTAATGGTAGCGACTGATCGCTGATCGCCGCCGAGCCACTCTGACCATTTCCCTCAATTCTGGAACGTGTTGCACGATTGCATGGTGCCGCCGTTAAGTCCCTGTTGAAACCATTGCATTCTCTGTGCCGAACTGCCGTGCGTAAAGCTGTCAGGGTTGACATGGCCAGTTGACATACGCTGCAAGCGGTCGTCTCCCACGGCGGCGGCCGCTTTCAATGCTTCATCCACATCGCCAGCTTCAAGAAGATGGCGCTGGTCCGTCGAGTGCGCCCAAACGCCCGCGAAGCAGTCAGCCTGTAGCTCCAATCGCACGGAAATGGCTTTCGCCGATTGAGGATTGCGCTCCTCAGCTGCGTGGGCTTTGCCCTCAATTCCTAACAACTTCTGCACATGATGTCCGATCTCGTGCGCCAGCACGTAAGCTTCAGCAAACTCTCCTGGCGCTCCGAATCGACGTTTCAGTTCGTCGTAGAAGGCAAGATCGATGTAGACTTTTTCGTCCTCCGGGCAGTAAAAAGGCCCGGTCGCGGATTGCGCTCTCCCGCAAGCGGAAGGGATTGAATTACGAAACAACACCAGCTTGGCGTGACGATAGGGGACGCCGTTGCTGGCAGGAAGAATTTTTGCCCACGTTGCCTGGGTGTCATTAAGGACGAACGTCACAAACTCCACCAGCGGCTGCTCGGCTCTGTCTCTTTCGCGGCTGGCCGGGCTCGGCTCGGACCGTTCTGCTTGCCTGGTCGCGACCGGACCGCCACCGTTCCCTAAGAGGGCAAAAAAATTGCGATGGAAGACCAGGCTCAGAATAAAAATGATGACTACCCCCCCAATGCCGATGTGCATGCCTCCAAATTGCATGCCTCCCGAACCGCTATCATCGCGGCGATCCTCGACATCGTCACTGCTGCCGCCCGGTGTCCAGCGCATTTTGGGTCTCCAAAGTCAGCTAGAGTCGCAAAGCTTAGACTGGATTCCCTCCTCGCAGGTTGTCCAGGCAATTCGCTGCACTCGCAGCGCCTCGTCACTGCTGGACTCCTCTCGCCATGTCTACTGCTCGCAGCAACGCTTGGGCCTTGTTAATGGATTCGTCAAATTCACTCGCCGCATTCGAATCCGCCACGATGCCCGCGCCCGCCTGCAAGTACGCGTGCTTGCCTTGCATGAGCATGGTGCGAATCCCGATGCAAGAATCCAGGTTCCCGGCAAAGTCGGCGTAGAGTACCGAGCCGCCATAGATGCCCCGGCGCACCGGTTCCAACTCTTCGATGATCTGCATGGCGCGGACTTTAGGCGCTCCACTCAAAGTACCAGCGGGAAAACATGCCGCGAATGCGTCGATTGCTCCAAATTCCCTACGCAACGTGCCTTCGAGCGCCGAAACCAGATGCATCACGTGCGAGTAGCGCTCCACATACATCAGGTCTTTCACTTTGACCGAGCCGTACTCGCTGACGCGCCCCAGATCGTTGCGGCCGAGGTCGACCAGCATGACGTGCTCGGCGCGTTCCTTCTCGTCGCTGCGCATCTGCTGCTCCAGGCGCAAGTCCTCGGCCTCATCGCGCCCGCGGGGATGGGTGCCAGCAATGGGACGGTATTCCAGTTTGCGTCCCGTGACACGCACCAGCATCTCGGGGGACGAGCCGAGGATCTGCGTTTCGCCCAGCCGCAGAAAATAAAGATACGGAGACGGATTCACCTGGCGCAGCGCGCGGTAAAGATCGAAAGGGTCCATCCCAGGGACGAAGTCAAGCCGCTGCGAAAGCACAACTTGAAAAATATCGCCCGCGGCAATGTATTCCTTGCATCGCTCCACGCCGCGCAGAAACTGCGCGCGCGTCGTTCCGGCATGGATCTTGAGCTTTCCCGGCTTGGCCTTCAAGGATTTGCGCCACATCGCGGGACGTAGGCCCCCCGCCAGTCTTCTTTCCAGCGCCGCAATATCCCGTACCGCCCGGTCATAAGCATGCCTCGGACTCTCCCGCGACACATCAGCGGCTGCCACAATGTGAATCTGGTGGCGCAGGTGATCAAAGGCAAGCAGCCGGTCGAAGAACATCAATTCGCAATCGGGAAGAGACAAATCGTCCTTTGCGTGCTTACCGATATTTTCCAGTTGTCGCACCACATCGTAGGAAAAATATCCGACGGCTCCGGCCGTGAACGGCGGCAAACCCGGCACCGCAGCCGGCCGGTGCTCGCCTAGCATAAGTTTCACGAACTCAAACACGCTGCCTTCGTGCCGTTCCCGGCTGCGTCCGCGTTCTATCTCGATAACATTGCCCCGGGCCCGCAGTCGCATATAGGGCCGCACCCCGAGAAATGTATAGCGGCCGACTTGCTCGCCCCGCTCCGCGGATTCCAGGAGAAAAGCGTACGGTTCTTTTTCCGCAATGGCCAGGAATGCGGAGACCGGCGTGAGCAGATCGGCACTCACCGATTTCACCACCGGCACCAACGTCGCCGACCGCGCCAGGCGCGAGAAGTCCTTGAAGTCAGGGTTAATCATCCGCAGGATGACGCTCGCCCCACGTCCGGCAGCGCCTAGCGGTCATTATAGGGGAAATGTTATAGAGAAGCGCTGACCGCCAGCCATATCACGCTCCACCCGTGATTAGTTAGCTATAGTTAACTCGTGATACTATACTGACGCTAAGCAACAAAGGAGAGGAATGGCCACGAAGGTCCCGCCCAGCGGGCATGTTTCCCTGGAAGGCGTGCACAGTACGGTCGAGGTTCCGCACCATCAAGCCGGCTTCTGGGAGCAGTGGCGGGCTTTCGTTGGCCCGGCAATCCTCGTCAGCGTCGGCTACATGGATCCCGGCAACTGGGGCACAGACCTGCAGGCAGGTGCTCAGTTCAAGTACGGGCTTTTGTGGGTGGTCGGATTAGCCAGCCTGATGGCGATTTTCATGCAAGTCATTTCCGCCCGCCTCGGTGTAGTCACCGGCAAGGATCTAGCCCAGTGCTGCCGCGACTGGTATCCCAGCTGGACCCGTTGGCCGAATTGGATGATGAGCGAATTCGCCATCGCTGCCTGTGACTTGGCGGAAGTGCTGGGCAGTGCGGTAGCCCTTAACTTGCTCTTCCATATACCGCTGCTGTGGGCCGTCATCATTACCGGCTTGGATGTGCTGCTGCTGCTGGCTTTGCAACAATTTGGAATACGCACGATTGAGGCCGTCGTGTTGCTGCTGATTGCCACCATCGGAGTGTGCTACTTCATCGAGATTTTCGTTCTTCCCCAGACCCACCCCGGTTTTCTAGAGATGGGACGTGCGCTAGTGTCTCCGCACTTTCGTGAATCAGGCATGCTATACGTCGCCATTGGTATCATCGGCGCGACTGTGATGCCCCACAACCTTTATCTGCATTCTGCACTGGTACAGAGCCGTCAGTTGCAGAAGGACGAACAGTCAGTTCGCCGCGCCATCCAGTTCAACAGCATCGACTCCATCGTGGCCCTGACCATCGCCTTCTTCGTGAATGCAGCGATTCTGGTGCTGGCGGCGACCGTGTTCTTCGGCAAGGAAAGCGTAACCGTCGCGGGCGGGCATCTCGTCAACTTCACCGCTGAGAGCGACTGGATTCGCGTCGCTTATCTGACTCTGGCGCCCTTGTTGGGAACGGCGGCTGCCAGCACGTTGTTTGCCGTGGCTCTGCTGGCCAGCGGCCAGAGCAGCACCATCACCGGCACTCTCGCCGGGCAGGTCGTGATGGAAGGCTTTATGCACTGGCGGATTCAGCCATGGGTGCGGCGGCTCATTACTCGCACTCTGGCTATTCTGCCTGCGGTTTTCGTGATTGGATTGCGCGGCGACGGGAGCGTTACCGATCTTCTTACTCTCAGTCAGGTGGTGCTGGCGCTACAGCTTCCGTTTGCCATGTTCCCCCTGCTGCAATTCACCAGTTCCGGCCGGCGAATGGGACGCTGGAAGAACGGCTGGTTTCTTTTGATTAGCGGTTGGACCAGTGCAATTGTAATCACTGCCATGGACATTTATGGCCTGCCGGATTCACTCACAGCCGCCTGGCGCGTCATCACGGGCGGCTAACATCGAATGACGAACGGAACAAACCCATGTATGAAAAAATTCTCGTGACCTTGGATGGCACGTCGCGCGATCGAGCGATTATCGAACACGTCAAACGACTTGCGAAGTTTGCGCGGAGCCGTCTCGTATTGCTTCATGTTGCGGATGGGTGGGCTGCCAGGACCTACGGGCCGGATGCCGTTAGTCCTGAGATTGCCGAAGACACGGCCTACCTGGAAAAAATCCGCGCGGAGTTTCAGGTTGTGGGCATTCCGACCGAAGCCGAACTGGCCTATGGCGAACCGGTGAAGGAAATCATCAAATGGATTCAGCAGAAGGGGTGCGACCTGGTGGCAATGAGTACTCATGGCCACCGCTTCCTTGCCGATATATTTCTGGGCACTACCGCCAGCCGCGTCCAGCACCGCATCAGTGTGCCCGTTCTTCTGCTGAGGGCGAAGTGAATCGTGCGGCGGGAATATGAGGATCCGGCCTTTGGCGGCACTCCTCCTGTTGTCGCTGATGGCCGTGGCCATTTCCGTCGCAGCCCAGGAGACCGAAGCCCCGAAAGCGCCGAACCAAGCACTTCAAGGAGAGGATCCCGCAGCCAACCCGGGTAGACCCACTGTTTCAACGCCCGCCACCCTCACCCCGGTAGGCTACTTCCAATTTGAGACCGGATACTTAGGAGCATGGCGCTCCCCCGAATTCTCTTCACAGTCCAGTTTCAATGAGGTGCTGAAGTTTTCTTTGACGCGTCGCATCGAAGTGTTAGCCGTGGGGGAGCCGTTTGCCCGTTCCCGCGTTCAAAAGCAGACTGGAAATGGCGCGGGAGGAGTCACATTCGGAGTGCAAGGAGTTGCCTATCAGGGAGAGGGAGCGCGGCCGACAATTGCATTCAGTTACTTTCGCGAAGTGTACGGTGGAAGCACACCCGACCTCGATTTGGGCAGTTCAAAGAACGCGATCCTGCTTCTGGCCAGCGCGGACGTAAAAGGCTTTCACTACGATACGAACTATTTTCTTGACGAAGTCATCAGCGGATCGATTCACCGCGCTCAATTCGGGCAGACGCTCTCGGTCTCGCATCCCCTCGTGAAGAACTTTGGTATCTCAGCAGAAATATGGCACTTCACGCAGCCTTTTCTCCGGGGCCATGCCGTCGGCAATCTGTGGGCACTGAATTACAACGTGCGGAAAAATCTGGTTGTCGATGGCGGTTTCAATCGTGGACTCACTAGTACGTCCACGCGCTGGGAGGTCTTTCTCGGGTTCACTTACCTGTTGCCGCACAAGTTCATACGGTGAGCGTCGCGAGCCCCCAATGGCCTCCTCAAGAAGGGGATGCTGAATCGCTGCGAAATAAAGCTCTGAACCACTTCGGCAATTGACGGATACCTCTCCCTAGTCCGAAGATATCAAGAGAAGACGATATCAAGAGACGTCAAACAATCGCCTCTGCTGCAGTGAAAGCCTATGCGGATTAAGTTCTGGGGCGTGCGCGGTTCTACGCCCACCCCTCAACCCGAGAACATGCGCTACGGAGGCAATACTTCCTGCGTCGAAGTGCGCTTTGGCGACCGCATTTACATCTTCGATTGCGGCACTGGATTCCGCGTACTCGGCCAGCAACTGCAAAGTGAATTCGGCGAAAAGCCTTTTTCCGCTCACGTCTTCGTTTCCCACTTCCATTGGGACCATATTCAGGGCATGCCGTTCTTCCGGCCCTTGTACGAAAACGCGGAGAACCGATTCCTCTTCCAGTGCTCCACGCGTACCCGCAGCCTGAAGCGGGTTCTGTCCGACCAGATGGCCTCGCCGTATTTTCCTGTGGACATCGGCCAGATGAAAGCACAGCGCGACTTCTACGACATCGAGAGCGGGCGCATCACGATCGAAGATGGCGTTCAGCTGCAGACCGCATGGCTCAACCATCCTCAGGGATGCATGGGCTTCCGCCTCGAAACCACAGATGGGATTCTCGTCTACGCCACCGACAACGAGCCCGGCGATGCCGTCTTCGACAAGGCCGTCCGCAAGCTCGCCGAAGGCGCGGACGTGCTCATCTACGACGCGCAGTATCTGCCCGAGGAATACGAAGCGCGTCGTCGCGGCTGGGGGCACAGCCACTGGCGCGAAGCCGTTAACGTAGTCATGGAAAGCGGCGCCAAGGAACTCGTGCTCTTCCACCATGACCCAGAGCATACCGACACAGTAATCGATAAGGTCGTGCACGAGGCCCGCAACTACTATCCCAAAGTGCGAGCCGCTGCAGAGGGGATGGAGATTAATTTGTAGATGCGATTGCCGATTAGGTCTTCACGGCATTCCCCCAGGCTATTCCATTATGGGATTCCTCTAGGGCACTCCGCCTTGCTTCGCTCCTATCCTCGCTCATATACTCGAAACGTTTGCCCGTTCACTCCGGGAATTCGTTCCGGCGTCGGCCAACATCTTGAATTGCAATCATCCCGGAGATCACATTTATGACTACCATGACCACCCCGCCGCAGGTCGACAAAGAAAGTAATCCGTGGGAGTCGCAGCGGGCGCGTTTTGACCTGGCTGCGCAGAAGCTCAATCTTGACGACGGTTTGTGGCGAGTGCTGCGCTATCCCAATCGAGAGCTAACGGTATACATCCCGGTTCAGATGGATGACGGCCACCTCGAGGTTTTCACCGGATTTCGCGTACAGCACTCGATTGCGCGAGGTCCGGCCAAAGGCGGCATCCGCTACGCGCCCGATGTCACGCTCGATGAAGTGCGCGCCCTCGCCAGCTGGATGACCTGGAAGTGCGCTGTGGTCAACATTCCTTTTGGCGGCGCCAAGGGCGGCGTGATCTGCGATCCGCACAAGATGTCGATGGGCGAAATTGAGCGTATGACGCGGCGCTACACATCCGAGCTCATCGAATTTATCGGTCCGGAAAAAGATGTCCCCGCGCCCGACGTCAACACCAACGAGCAGATCATGGCGTGGATGATGGATACCTACTCCATGCATATGCGGCAGACCGTGACCGCAGTCGTGACCGGGAAGCCAATCAACATTGGAGGCTCCCGCGGACGCCGCGAGGCCACCGGCCGCGGCGTGATGGTGGTGTGCGACGAGGCCATCAAGAAGCTGGGCTTGTCGCGCGCGAGCAGCCGGGTGATCGTGCAGGGCTTCGGGAACGTGGGTTCGAACGCCGCGCACCTCATGCATCAAGCTGGATACAAAGTCGTGGGCATCGCCGAAGTCGGCGGAGGACTTTACAACAAGAACGGAATCGACTTGAACAAGCTGGTCGAATTCCGCCAAAAGAATGGGACGGTGTATGGATTCCCCGAAGCGGAGAAATACGATGCCGCCGAGTTGCTGACGACAGAATGCGAAATCCTCATCCCGGCCGCGACTGAGAACGTAATCACGTCGCGCAACGTGGATCGGGTGAAATGCCGCATCCTGGCCGAAGGCGCAAACGGCCCCACCACCTCGGCCGCCGACGATGTCCTAACCGACAAGGGCGTCTTCGTCATCCCTGACATTCTGGCCAATGCCGGCGGCGTGACTACCTCTTATTTCGAGTGGGTGCAGGACCGCCAAGGCTACTTCTGGAAAGAATCGGTAGTCAACGAGCAACTGGAAGAAATCATGATCTCGTCTTTCGGCGATGTTGTCCGCTACGCCGAGACGCACAAGGTTAACAATCGCATCGCCGCCTACATGCTGGCCATCGATCGCGTGGCCTACACCATTCGCCAGCGCGGTATCTACGCCTAAGGAGAATTTATGTCCACGGTGAATAAGTTGGTTGCGAAGATTTTGCTTGTGCTGTTTTCCCTACTGCTGCTGCTGCAACCCGCCGTCATCGCGCCAGCCGCCGCCCAGGGGATGGCCGCCAGTTCCGCCGCTGCCGATAAGCTCGATCTCAACACCGCCACCAAAGACCAACTCAAGGCCCTGCCCGGCATCGGCGACGTCTACTCCCAGAAAATTATTGATGGACGCCCGTATCGCACCAAACTCGATGTGCTGCACAAGAAGATTATTCCCCAAGCGACCTACGACAAGATCAAAGACCAGATCATAGCTAAGCAGCCGAAGCCCAGTGCGATGACTCCGGCCGCACCGAAATAAATAATAGAGGGGATGGAGTTTTGGGAGAGATGCTCATATGGGGACAGCCGCCCTCGGCTGTCCGTCGAGCGAAGCTCGAAGGCTCTCCTCGCCCAGGACCAGCAAACTCAGTTAACACCACAACGGTAAGCCAGACCTGCTGCTCATTGCAGCAGTGACTCCACCACTGCATAGGCTTCATCCAAAGCGGCATCAAGCGCGCCAGCGTCTTTTCCTCCGGCCTCGGCCAGATCGGGACGCCCGCCGCCCTTGCCGCCAACTTTCTGCGCCACTGGGCCGATCACTTTCCCCGCCTGGACCCGTCCAGTCAAATCTTTGGTAACGCCCACGATCAACGAGACGCTGCCGTTTGACGCCGAGCCCAGCACCACCACGCCGGAGCCAATTTTGTCGCGCAGTTGATCGACCAGCGTGCGCAGTTGCGCCCGCTCCAGATTGTCCACGCGATGCGCCAGAACCTTCACGCCCTTAACGTCCTTGACCCGCTCGCCGATATTTGCCGTGCTCGACGACGCCGAGTTCATCCGCGTCTGATCCAGTTCCCGCGTGAGTCGCTTGATCTCGGAATCTTTCTTGTCGAGCTCGGCCCTCAACGCTTCCGCAGGAGATGTTTTTTCGGAATGTGCCTGATCTATATCGGACGAGGGTGCCCCATCCTTGCGCGTTTTTTGCGCAAGCGCCTGCCCTGAGCGTGCCGAAGGGGTGGGAACCACGAACCTTGACACCATCACCTCCAACTCGTGATCCGTGCGGAAATGCCGCAGCGATCCCTCGCCCGTGATCGCTTCCACTCTTCGCACTCCTGACGACACGCTGCCCTCTTTCAAAATCTTAATCAGCCCAATCTCGCCGGTCGCGGCCGTATGCGTCCCGCCGCAAAGCTCCGTCGAGAAATCGCCAATCCGCACCACGCGCACCTTGTCGCCATACTTTTCGCCGAACAGCGCCATGGCGCGATACGTATTGATCGCGTCGTCGATGGGAACGTCGGTAAGAGTCTCGACTTTTACATTGCGCAGCACTTCCTGGTTGATGATGTCCTCAATATCCTGCAACTCTTCGTCTTCGACTGCGGCAAAGTGCGAAAAATCAAAGCGCAAATGATTCGGCGCCACCAGCGATCCTGCCTGCTTCACATGCTTCCCCAGCACCTCGCGCAGCCCCGCATGAAGCAAATGCGTAGCCGTATGATTGCGCATGGTCGACTGCCGAACCTCAGCATTCACCACCGCAACCACTTTGTCGCCCACGCGCAGTGTCTGTCTTGCGATGACCTGATGCGCCCGCACCCCCTGAATCGGCGAATAGCATCCCGTCACCTCGGCGACAACGGTATTATGATCGTCCGAGTAGAACCATCCCTGATCGCCGACCTGTCCTCCGGACTCGGCATAGAACGGCGTGTGATCTAGGATGACCTCGCCTGATTCTCCCGCTTTGAGATCCCGCGACCCCTGCCCGTTGTGAATGATGGCCAACACTTCGCAACCGTCCGAGCGAGTTTGCCGATAGCCTTCGAAGATCGATTTCGGAAGCTGCTGGTAGGCAGGATTTGCAATTTGCTTGGCCGCACCTTTCCAGGAGGCGCGAGCGCGATTCTTTTGTTCTGCCATCGCGTGATCAAAACCGCTTTGGTCGAACGCAACACCTCGGTCGCGCGCCGCATCCTGCATAAAGTCGAGTGGCATGCCAAATGTGTCGTAAAGTTTGAAGGCTTCGGCACCGACCAGTTGGCCCTTGGAGTTCTTGAGCAGATCTTCCAGTTTGTCGAGGCCGACATCGAGGGTATGCGAGAAACGCGTTTCCTCGATGTGCACCGTCTTCGCCACGCGATCAGCGGTTTCGTTCAGCTCCGGATACGCGTCCCGCATCAGGTCGCGCACCGCGAAGACCATCTCGTGCAAGAATGCTTTCATCTGTCCCAGCAATCGGCCGTGCGTAATGGCACGGCGGATGATCTTGCGCAGCACGTATCCTCGGCCTTCGTTCGATGGCAACACTCCATCTGAGATCAAAAATGTTGCTGCGCGCGCGTGATCCGCGATCACACGCAGTGAAGCAGCCGATTTCGCCTTGGCTTCCTTCTCCAGTTCCTTTGTGAGCGAAGTCCCGGTCAGCTCCGCTGCCCGCCTGATCAATGGCGTGAACAAATCCGTATCGTAGTTGGAAACCACACCCTGGAGCACCGCCGTCACCCGCTCCAGCCCCATCCCCGTATCAATCGACGGCTTGGGTAGGGGATTCAACTTCCCCGAAGCATCGCGGTCGAACTGCATGAACACCAGATTCCAAATCTCGACATAGCGACCGCAGTCGCAGCTAAATGCGCAATCCGGATGTCCCTGATCGGACGCCGCCCGACCCATGTCATAGTGAACCTCGCTGCACGGACCGCAAGGTCCGGTATCGCCCATCTGCCAGAAATTGTCTTTCAAACCCATCTTAAAGATTCGATCCTTGGGCACCCCCTGGGCGGCCCATAGGTCATAGGCTTCGGCATCCCGCGGCACTCCGCCTTCGCCGTTGAAAATCGTCACATAGAGTTTGTTTTTATCAATCCCCCACCATTCCTTCGAAGTGATCAGCTCCCACGCGAAGGCGATGGCTTCCTTCTTGAAGTAGTCACCAAACGAAAAATTCCCCAGCATCTCGAAAAAAGTGTGATGCCGGTTGGTGAAGCCCACATTCTCCAAATCGTTGTGTTTGCCCCCGGCGCGAACGCATTTCTGTGAAGTCGTGGCGCGGGAGTAGTCGCGCTTCTCCAGTCCCAGAAAAACGTCTTTAAATTGGTTCATGCCAGCGTTGGTGAACAGCAGCGTAGGATCGTTCGCCGGCACCAGCGACGACGAATGCACCTCCTTGTGCGGACGCCCCTTCTGCTGCACAAAGAAGTCGAGAAATTTGCGGCGAATCTCAGAGCCAGTTGGCATGGAAGATCAATTCTAAATGAACCACAGAGATCACAGGGGGGCACAGAGGAAATGCAGATCGCGAAACGACTTGAGGAAAAACAAGAAGGGCCGCGCAGGTCTCGCGTGGCCCTTTGAGTCTCTGACCGGGTGAAAGATCCTACTTCACTGCGTCTTCGGTTTTTTCTCCGGCTTTCTTCATTTCGTGTCCGGTCGCCTTCGTACCCTTCTTCACGCCGCTGCCAGTCTTCTTGGCCGCGGTCTTGGTCGCGTCGCCGGTCTTGTCGGCAGCTTTTTCGGTGCCGTGCGCGGTATTCTTGGCGATCACTTTGGTTTCATGTCCGGTCTTCGTAGCCGCCTTCTCCGTCGCGTGGCCGGTGGATGTGGCGGCCTTCTTGGTGGCGTGGCCGGTCTTATGGGCGGCGGTCTTGGTGGCGTGGCCGGTTTTGTCGGCCGCTTTCTCGGTGGCGTGGCCGGTTTTCTTGGCGGCCTTCTTGGTTTCGCTGCCAGTATCTTTTGCGGTTTTCTTTGCGTCCGAGCTCACGTCCTGCGCCAGCGCAACTGGCACAGCGCTGAGCAGCACTGCTGCGAGAATAGTTTTCAAACTGATCTTCATAGTGACTCCTGAGATTTGGATTGGGGAACGGGGCGCTAGGAGTATGCACCAGAGGGAAGATTCTTGCCAAGTGACTTTTCGTATATGTCACAGCCGACACGCGTGCACTCCTTAAGCGCTCTCGCTCTCCAGTTTGCTCAAGGTCTCTTCATCCACATCCCATTTCTTCAAGATGTTGAAGATGGTCTTGGTGCCGAAGCCGCCCCGCGCCAGCTGACGGAAGATGCGTGCCGTTTCTTTCCGGTCTTTCGGTTTCACCATGCGCTTTCGCCGCAGATATTCGCGGGCCTGTTTCTCTTCGCTTACTCCTTGAAAGACCGCGTCCACGGCCTTGTCGATCACATCGCCGTGCACACCTTTCACTTTCAAATCGGTGACTATCCGCTGCCTTCCAAACTTCTGATTGTCCCGGCGCAAGGAAGAAAAGTATGCCGCATACTGCGAATCGTTCAGATATCCGCGATCCTTGAGGCGCCGGATTACCAACTCAATCAGCGTCTTGCCATATTCCGCCTCAGCGTCTTCCACCCGGACCCGGAATAAACGCTTCAATTCCGCCACGGTGCGCATCCGCCGCGCCAGTGCCCCAACGGCGTATTCATACAATTCATCTTCGGAATAGAACTTCTTCTTGGGACGGGGAAACGCCATGAGGTAACCATAGCGCAATTGGAGTACGACTGGACAACACAAACTAACGGCGAAAATCTATCAGGAACAGAACGGGAATCCGCTAAGGTTTTTAACCTTGGTGTTCGTTCGTGTCCTTCGTGGTCGAGGCTCTACCCTCCACCAAACCCGGCGGACTGCATCGACTGCCGCGAAATGTCGGCGGTAGACGCAATGCCCTGCATGCGCAGTTTGAAGTCGTCGGCGTTGGAAGCATTCTCCAGGGCGGTTTCGTAAGCCACCAGCCCCGCCTGGAACAGATCCCACAGCGACTGATCGAAAGTCTGCATGCCGTACTGTGACGTTCCGGCTGCAATGGCGTCACGAATGGAGCGCGTCTTTTCGGGCACAAGAATTGATTCCCGGATGAACGCAGTATTAATCATGACTTCAACGGCCGGTACGCGCCCTTCGGAATCGGAGCGCCGCACGAGCCGCTGGCTGACAATGGCGCGTAGCACTGCCGCCAATTGCAGGCGAATCTGCTTTTGCTCCGGCGGGGGGAAAATTGAGATGATGCGGTTCACCGTTTCCACCGCATCCAGCGTGTGCAGCGTGGAGAAAACCATGTGCCCGGTTTCCGCCGCGTGCAGCGCCGTCGATATCGTTTCCAAGTCTCGCATTTCGCCGACCAGAATCACGTCGGGATCCTGACGTAAAGAAGCTCGCAAGGCCGCGCTGAACGAAGGCGTATCCACGCCAATCTCGCGCTGGTTGACGTAACCTTTTTTATCGCGGTGCAGGAATTCAATTGGATCTTCGATGGTAATGATGTGTTCGGCGCGGCTGGAGTTAACCCGGTCCACCATGGCCGCCAGCGTAGTCGATTTACCCGAACCGGTCACGCCCGTCACCAGCACTAAGCCGCGCGGCATCTCGCAAATCTGTTCCACCACCTTGGGCAGGAACAGTTCATCGAGGGCTCGAATCTTGGTAGGGATGACGCGCAGCACCAGCCCTACGTTGCCGCGCTGCTGAAAAATGTTCACACGGAATCGTCCCAGCCCGGCTACGCCATAGGCCATATCGATTTCCGTGGTCTCTTTGAATTTCTGCTTCTGCCGCGCCGACATCATGCTGAACGCCATGGTTAGCATGTCTTCCGCGCTCACCCGGGGCTGTTCGGTCAACGGTACCAGGTCGCCGTCAACGCGCAGGTGAGGATAGTTTCCCACCTTCAAATGCAAGTCAGAGGCCTTGCGTTCCGTCGCTATCCGCAGCAGATCATCAATATTCATTGCAGAAGTTTCCTGGGAGGCACGTTGCCTCGCACGCTCTGAATATGATGGACCGAATCGTCACCTTCCCCAAGATGACCTAGGTAATGGGCAGTGTTGCTTGTTGGACAGAGCCTTCGGTGTGCTCGGGTGACCGGAATCAGTCGTGAACGGATCGTCCATCGGCATGGGCGGTTGTAGCGGCCTTGCTTTCACCCTGCCATTTTTGCGACAAGGACTCCAGCTGCGCTAACACCTTTTCAATGTCCGTCATGCGATCGGTGATGCCGTAGGTCACGGCGGGAGGGATGGTCTGTTCGTAGTGGCGAAATACGAAGCGCGCGCTCTCCAACGTGCGCAGCCGTTCCGTCAGCACCCGGGCGGAAATTCCTTCAATCTGCCGCCGCAGCACTCCAAAGCGTAGGGGCCCGTTGTGACTGAGCACCCAGAGAATGTGCAGCGTCCAGGGTCGCGTAAGCAGCTCTAGCAGCCCGCCAATTGCACAGGGAGTGGGAAGCTTCGCAGAGAGCCTAGTCGGCGACATATGTATACCAGGTTACTATAAAGTGCCCACTGTGCAAAGAGGCTATAGTTATTTATTGTAACCAAAAATCCAGCCCAGTTATCTAACCCTTCAGAACTCGGAGGGTCTCATGAAATTACTTCAAATTGACTCCAGCGCCCGGCGCAACTCGGTATCGCGTCAGCTCACAGAAAAGTTCGTCCATGCCTGGAAAAAGCAAAATCCTCAAGGACACGTGATTAAGCGGGATCTGGCCACGACCACGCTCCCGCTAATTACCGACGAGTGGACCCTGGCCGCCCACTCTGACCCTGCCCACTTGACTCCCGGGCAACGGCAAACCCTCTCCATTTCCGAGACGCTGATCGAAGAGTTGCTGGCCGCTGACACCATTGTGATCGGCGCCCCCATGTACAACCTGACGGTTTCCGCTCCGTTGAAGGCCTGGATCGATCAGATCGTGCGGGTGGGCCGAACGGTCCTTTACAGTGCCGCAGGCACAGAAGGTGTCCTCAAAGGAAAGAAAGTTGTCGTCCTCACTTCTCGCGGAGGTGCTTTTCGTCCGGGCACTCCCACCGCGCAATACGACCATCAGGAGCCTTACTTGCGGCACATCCTTGGATTCATCGGCCTAACCGACGTCACCTTCATCCACGCCGAGAATCAGAAGCCCGGCGATCTCGCTGAGCCCGCTCGAAACGCCGCCATCGCGGAGATTCAACTCGCAGCCGCGTTAACCAAGGGAACCCCACCGGCTCAGGATTCTCCGCTCTAAATTCGAACTTGCCCTGAAAAATCTCGGCGGGGCAGCGATCCATAGCCGAGAACAAAAGTCTCTCGTTGCAGTTGTTGTCTGAGGAAATCCTGCCAATTACAAGGAGAAAACAAATGTCAGCCAGTAGCTCAGCCATTCCCGCCCGAACCCAAGCCACAAGCGTTGCAGTGGATGCAACAGGTCCAATCGCTCTCCTGGCACGCTTGTTGTTCGTCGTGATCTTCTTAATGTCAGGACCGAGGCACTTTCTCGGTCAAACCATTGCTTATGCTGCGTCGCAGGGCGTACCCCTGGCGTCTATTTCGGTTCCGTTTTCAGGCGTGCTGGCGCTTGCCGGAGGCCTCAGTATCCTGCTCGGCTACCGCGCCAAAATTGGAGCGTGGCTGATTGTTCTGTTTCTGGCCGTGGTCACTCCTTTGATGCACAAGTTCTGGGGCGTCACCGATCCCATGATGTACCAGATGCAATTCATCATGTTCATGAAGAACGTCTCCATGATCGGGGGCGCGCTCCTCATTACTCAGCTAGGTTCGGGACCATGGAGTCTGGACGGCGGCCGCAAGTAATCGCAGTTTCGGCTTCCCCATTTCAACTTTCACGACGTTGCTTCAACCCAAAGGAGAACAAGATGTCAGATCCGACCATTCAGGTTTTGCCAAAGGGGCCATATTTGGTTGCCGGGAAGTTTGCTTTGCTGGATGCCACCGGCAAGCAGATCGAAGCGGGAGAGAAAATTGCCCTTTGCCGCTGCGGCGCTTCCACCAACAAACCATTCTGCGATGGGACCCACAGCAAAATTGGCTTCGATGCCGCAGCTGCTGCCGTTCCGGGCAGTGCCGAGTAATCGTCCCAACGATCAGACCCCGCTGACATTGACTTAGTCCACAGACTTAGTCTATTCTTGGCTTTATGGAAGTGAATATCCATGAAGCCAAGACTCATCTTTCCCGGCTTCTTCAGCGAGTCGCGGCTGGCGAGGAAGTCACCATCGCGCGCTCCGGCGTCCCGGTAGCGCGCCTGGTAGCCGTCGAGCCAGAAAAAAAGAAGATTCGTCCCTTGGGCATGGACCGCGGTCGCATATGGATTGCCGACGATTTCGACGCTCCCTTGCCCGATGAACTTCTCAAGCAGTTTTACGGCGGAGAGCTTCCGAAACTTGAACCGAAGTCCCGGAAGCGAAAGAAATGAAGTACCTGCTGGATACCATGGTCTGGTTATGGAGCGTTGGCCCCATCGAGAAGATCAGCAGTGCAGGACTTGAGATTCTCAAGAGCGGAGAGGAGGAAGTCTATCTTTCCGCTGCGAGTAGTTGGGAGATCGCAATCAAGACCAAATTGGGCAAATTTGCTCTACCGGAACCACCTACCCGCTATGTCCCGAAGAGACTCGCCGAACAAGGCATTCAGTCACTCTCCGTAACCCAGAGCCACAGTCTCAAGGTTTACGACCTGCCGCTGCATCATTCCGATCCATTCGATCGTCTCATCATCGCCCAAGCATTGGCCGAGAATATGGTGATCTTGACCTCTGACCGCGCTTTCAAGAGATACCCGGTTGAATTGCTCTGGAGCGGAAAATAGGAAGGGCGCGACCAATCGCGCTCGGTATCGGTGGAACCGGCCGAAAGAACGCACAGCCCTCGAACTAAACAAGCTTCGCCACCAACTTGCCCGCCTCATCTTTCTCCACATAAGCCCATGGCACTTTAGGATCGTGGGTGAGAACGGTCAGCCATTGCTCCTTGATCGCCTTCGCGTAGTAATGCTTCTTGCTCTCGATTGTCTGCAGCGGGTAAAGATCGAAGGCCATGCCCCACGTGAGGTCGATGTGAGCGGTGGTGGGAATCAGGTCTGAAATGTAGCAGGCGGTGCAGCCTCCACTCTGAACGATCACGGCCTGCATGTGGGCGGTGTGGCCGGGGAAAGTCTTTACGGAAATCCCGGGAACGATTTCCTCGCCACCCTTGAGCAGCGTCATCTGGCCGCTCTGCACGAGCGGGTCGTAATTGTCCGGAATATAACTGATGGAGTCGCGGTCGCTGGGTCGCCGCGCGTATTGCCACTCTCCCTCTGGGGCGTAGTATTTCGCGCGCGGAAACGTCGGAACGACCTTGCCCTCTTCGTCGCGCACCGTGTTCCAGCCACAATGGTCGAAATGAAGATGCGTATTGATGACGATGTCGATGTCCTCGGGAGCGACACCTCCAGCTGTAAGACGGTCGAGCAATTTCGCCGGCTGACCGTAAAACTTGACCATGCGCTCCGACAACTTGTTGCCCATGCCGGTTTCAACCAGCACGTTTTTCTTTCCCGTGCGGATGAGCAGAGAGTTGAGGCCGGCCTGCACGTAGTTCTTTTCATCGGCCGCAGCTTTGCGCGACCACATGATCTTGGGAATGACACCAAAAAACGCGCCGCCGTCGAGTCGATAAGTACCGTCGGAAAAAATGCTGAGCTCGAAGTCCCCTAGTTTCATGCCGGTCATGAAGCTAGTGTGCCACACGCGAACCTGTTCTTGCCGTTCCATCGGTCTTTCGGAATCAAAGAATGGCAGCGCGGGACGACAGGACGAGGGCACGGTGATGAATCGTCTTGAGGCGCGGGACATCTAACGTTTGATTACTAAGTCGTTATCACCATGTCAGTTACTGGGAGGTAACCATGATTCAGGTTCGACGGAGCAGTGAGCGCGGCGGGGGCGACCATGGGTGGCTGAAGACTCACCATACCTTCAGCTTCAACGATTACTGGGACCCGAAGTGGATGGGATTCCGTTCGCTTCGGGTCATCAACGAAGATTGGGTTGCGCCCAACAACGGCTTTCCGACGCATCCCCATCGCGACATGGAAATCATCACCTACATTCTTGAAGGCAAGCTTGAGCACAAAGACAGCCTGGGAACGGGATCTGTGATTCTGCCCGGCGACGGGCAGCGCATGACGGCGGGCAGCGGCATTCGGCATAGCGAGTTCAATCCGTCGCCCACCGACGCCGCGCACCTGCTGCAGATTTGGATTCAGCCGGAGAAGGCCGGGCTGCAGCCAAGCTACGAGCAGAAATCCTTTCCCGAAGACGAGAAGCGGGGCAAGCTGCGCGTGATCGCCTCGCGTGATGCAACCGACGGATCGGTGAAGATCAATCAAGATGCAAAGCTGTATGTCTCACTGCTCAAACCCGGCGAAGAAGTCTCACACGAGTTCGGCTACGGCCGACACGGCTGGCTGCAAGTCGCGCGGGGCACGGTCGAACTCAATGGGAAGAAGCTTGCTCAAGGCGACGGCGCGGCGATCAGCGATGAGAAAGAACTCAGCATCAAGGGAAGTGAGAACGCGGAAGTTCTGCTCTTCGATTTGGCTTAAATGCCCTTGGTCATCCCGAGCGAAGCGAGGGACCTTAGTCTCTGCCGGCATGACTTCTATCGCGGTGCAGGCAAACTCCAGGGTGCCTCGCTGCGCTCGGGATGACATTGCATTGCTCTAGCGCTTCGCCTTTGCCGGCTCTTTCTCCCCAACACGCTTGCTGACTTCGAATTTCACCTTGCCGGCTTTCTTGTCGGCATCCACCACGACGTGGTCGCCGTGCAGGATCTCTCCATCCAAAATTTTCAGCGCGAGCGGATCCTGGATCAGTTTCTGAATTGCCCGCTTCAACGGGCGTGCGCCGAAGTTGGCGTCGTAACCCTGCGCGAAGAGCAGCTCTTTGGCGGAGTCGGTGAGCTCGATCGAGATCTTGCGGTCGGCAAGCAGACGGCGCACATCTTCCAGTCGCAGCTCGATGATTCTGACCAACTGCTCTTTGCCGAGCGGACCGAAGACGATAATGTCATCAACCCGGTTGAGGAACTCTGGCCTGAAATGGCCGTGCAGCGCGCTCATCACCTGTTCGTTGGCTTTCTCAAAGTCTTCGGGAGTGCGCAGGTTTTCGGCTTGCAGGTAGCTCGAGCCAAGGTTCGACGTCATGATGAGGATCGTGTTCTTGAAGTCGACAACGCGGCCTTTGCCGTCGGTAAGGCGGCCATCGTCCATGATCTGCAGGAGAATATTGAAAACGTCTGGATGCGCCTTCTCGATCTCGTCGAAGAGCACAACTGCATAAGGATGCCGGCGAACCTGCTCGGTGAGTTGGCCTCCTTCTTCATAACCAACATAGCCTGGAGGCGCGCCGATCAAGCGCGCGACCGAATGCTTCTCCATGTATTCCGACATGTCGATACGGAGCAGGGCGCGCTCGTCGTCGAACAGAAATTCAGCCAGGGCACGCGCAAGTTCAGTTTTGCCGACACCGGTTGGACCGAGAAAAATGAATGAGCCAATGGGGCGTTTGGGATCGCTGAGTCCTGCGCGGGAACGGCGAATAGCGTTGGCGACGCGTTCCAGAGCCTGGTCCTGACCGACGACGCGCTGGCGCAAGCGTTCTTCCATGGTGACCAGCTTCTTCACTTCGCCTTCGAGCATCTTCGAGACAGGAATGCCGGTCCACTTCGAGACGATGCGGGCGATGTCTTCTTCGTCCACTTCTTCTTTGAGCATGCGTGGCGCGCCGCCGCTTTCGCCGGCGGAGCCGTCGATCTTGGCGGTCAGTTGGCTCAACTCTTCTTCCGCTTGCCGCAATAACCCGTAACGGATTTCGGCAACGCGCTGCAGGTTACCCTTGCGCTCTTCGGCTTGCTCTTCAATTTTGAGCTTCTCGATTTTCTCCTTAAGTTCACGCGAACGTGCAATCAAGTCTTTTTCTTTTTTCCAATTGGCTTTGAGAGCATTGGATTTTTCGCGGACTCCGGCAAGCTCTTTCTCGATGACAGCCAGGCGTTCGCGGGAGTTGGCATCGTCTTCCTTCTTGAGGGCTTGCTTCTCGA
>JAUTWY010000039.1 GCA_030838305.1 Acidobacteriaceae bacterium | reverse complement strand
GGTGTTCTCGTTTGGGGTTGGTTTGGCTATCAAAGCATGCCCCAGAGGAAAGATCCTGACATTCCTGTCAGAGTGGCGGTGGCCTTTTGTGCATGGCCGGGTGCCACCGCGCAGCAAGTAGAGCAGTTTCTCACGCGTCCAATCGAGGACGCCGTTGCCGAAAATAAGACAATCCATACTGGTACAGCTTCAGACTATGGAATTCGCTCTGTCTCTCTACCCGGCGCCGCTTACGTCTACCTGCAGCTTGCCGAGAATGTCTCGGACGTCAAGAGGCAATTCAGCGATATCAATCTGAAGGTGAACGCGCTCAACAGCCAATTGCCGCAAGGTGCCGGCCCGATCTCGTTCCAGAGCGATTTTGGGGATACTGCCGCCCTCATGTTGACGATAGCAAGTCCCCAGGCGGACCAGATTGAAATCGACATCCGCGCGCAAGAGATCCAGTCCGCAATCCAAACGGCTCGGGCTAAGAGCAAATATACGGAACGGGATATGCCGGTTTCGATCGTCTATGCATTTCCTCGATCCATTTCCCCAGCGACTATGCTCGACGCGGTACAGCTCTTTGAACAACAGGCGGAAGACGCAGGAATCTTGCGGGCACCGCAGGCAATTCAAGGAAGTGGCTTTGTCGCCGTGGATGGAGCTTCGGATAAAGATAACGCGAGCATCAATCGGTTCGTGGAAGCGTTCTTTCAGAAGCAATTGCAGCGATCCGATTTGCCTCCGGACGGTTGGACGCCAGCCATCGTCCGTGATCTCCACGACACTCGGGCCAAGCTGATTGAAGTTGCAGGAAACAAGTATAGCTATGCCGACCTCGATAATTTTTCTGACCTGATTGGGAGAACGGTGCAAGGGGCACCAGAGACGTCAAAAGTAGAGAGACGAGGTCTTCTGCCCCAAGTGGTCTACCTCGAGTATTCGCAGGATCGTCTAGCCGAATACGGCTTACAGCCGGCTGCGCTGGCACAAGTCCTGCGCGCTCGCAATATTATTGCTCCCGGAGGCGAATTCGAGGCGGACCAGCGACAGATTATTATCAATCCCTCCGGTCAGTTTGAAAGCAGAGACGCAATTGGGAATGTTGCTGTGGGTAAGACTTCGGCCGGAGCTCCTGTTTATCTGCGGGACTTGGTCAAGATCTTTCCCGGGTACCAGAGTCCGGCCAAGTATCTCAACTATTACACGTGGCAGGATCCGACCGGTCAGTGGCGGCGTAGTCGTGCGGTCACCTTGGCAATCTACATGCGCGATCAGCAACAGATCGCACAGTTTGGTCAGTCGGTCGATGAAAAGCTTGCCCAGCTTAAGCAGATTCTTCCAACGGATCTCATCATCGCGCACACCTCCGATCAGCCCTTGCAGGTGAAGGAGAACATTCATCTATTCCTGCGTGCCTTGATGGAAGCGATCATTCTGGTGGTGGGGGTGTCCCTGATTGGATTTTGGGAATGGCGTCTCGCGCTCATCATGGCTTTGGCGATTCCTATCACCCTCGCTATGACCTTCGGGGTCGCGTACATGCTGGGCATCGACCTGCAGCAAGTTTCAGTGGCGACGCTCATCATCGCCTTAGGTCTGTTGGTCGATGTCCCAGTTGTAGCCGGGGATGGCATTAAGCGCGGTCTCGCGGAAGGACTGCCGCGTCGCGTCGCAGCATGGCTGGGTCCGACCAAGCTGGCCACGGCCATTTTTTACGCGACGCTGACAAACATCATCGCCTATCTTCCTTTCCTCTTGCTCAAGGGCAACACCGGAGAATTTCTCAAGAGCCTGCCCATCGTCATGACCGCGGCCTTGCTCTGTGCACTAGTAGTGGCCATGACGTTTGTTCCACTGCTGGGTTACTACATTCAGCGGCCACGGGCCAGGAAAGAGTCCACTATAGAAGAGAAGCGCGAACGGGGCTTTTATGGTTTTTACAACCGACTGGTGGGCCGGGCGATTCAACACCGCTGGTCTGTTCTGCTCGGTTCGTTCGTGTTCCTGCTGATCGGTGCCTTCGCCGCTTCACATCTCAAGTCCCAATTTTTCCCTGAAGATGTCCAATATTGGTTCTACCTCGACATCTGGCTGCCGAATGATGTTCCGCTAAGCACTACAAACGATACTGCGCTGCGGGCGGAGCAGGTGGTACGCAAGGTCATTGAAGGTGCTCATGAAGGGGGAACAAAAGGGAAGGGAACTGAGCACCTTCTCACTTCAGTGACCAGTTTCATCGGCGGCGGCGGACCACGATTCTGGTTTTCCATCTCTCCCGAAGCGTCCCAGACCAACTATGCGCAGGTCATCGTGCAGGTACGCGACAAGGAGGCCACTCCAAAGCTGATTGGTCCTCTTCAAGATGAATTGAATAAGCAGGTTCCGGGAGCATGGATAACGGTGCGGCAGCTGCAAACGAATCCAGTCGAAACTCCCGTTGAGGTCCTGATTACAGGCCAGGCAGATACCGACCCCCGAACCGAGAGCGAGGATATCCGATCCCTGCGAGCGATCGCGTCGCAGGCAATGGACATCGTTCGCCAATCGCCCGGAATCGCCGTGTTGAGGGACGATTGGAGTCCTGACAGTCCGCAGATGAAGATCGAGATTGACCCAGATCGCGCCAACCTGGTCGGCATCACCAATGCCGACGTGGCAGCTTCCACCGCCGCCGCAATCAGTGGAAACCAGGTTGGTATTTACAAAGAGGGAAACAAGAATATCCCGATTGTTGTTCGCCTCCGACCGCAGGACCGGGCGCGACTTTCGCAGATCGAGAGTCTCTACATCAACTCATCGCAAGAGAACGTCAAGGTCCCTTTGCTTTCCGTGGCGACTTTGAAAAACATTCTTGAGACGGCGCGGATTCGGCGGCGTGAACATTTTCGTACTTTATCAATCTTGTGCTTTCCGGCACCCGGCGTCCTAGCGTCGGAGGTACTCGCACCGATCGAACCCAAGCTGAATGCTCTCAAGAAAAGTCTTCCGCCGGGATATAAATTGCAGATCGGTGGAGAAAAAGCGAAGCAAGTCGATGGATTCACGAATCTCGCGGTCGTCCTTCTGATTTCTCTAGTCGGCATCTACCTCGCGTTGCTGATTCAGTTCAATAATGCTGTGAAGCCATTGTTGGTCTTCGCGGCCGCTCCCTATGGCGCGATTGGAGCATTAATCGCTTTGGCAATCATGGGCACGCCCTTTGGCTTCATGGCATTCCTTGGAGTGGCCAGCCTGATCGGCGTCATCGTAAGCCATGTCATCGTGCTGTTCGATTTCATTGAAGAGATGCACGAAAAGGGCGAACCGCTGGAGCGTGCTCTTCCCGATGCCGGCATTGAGCGCATTCGACCCGTGATGATTACCGTGGGCGCAACCATTCTCGCGTTGTTTCCTCTCGCGCTCGAAGGTGGTCCGCTCTGGAAGCCCCTGTGCTATGCGCAGATCGGCGGACTCGCTGTGGCAACCTTCATTACCTTGCTCCTGGTCCCAGTCTTCTACTCGATTTTCGTACTCGATCTGAAATGGATCAAATGGGAAACGACAGGGGATAGGGAACAGGCGGCTGAGGCAGAGCCAACAACAACGTGACGAATGCAGGTCGGTCATGAAAAGCCGGCCATGAAAAGCCGGCCATGTCGGAGACTCGATCGTCGAAGCGAGGAGATTGATGAATGGGAAAGCTTGATGGAAAGATCGCATTGGTAACAGGAGCATCGAAAGGAATCGGGGCGGGCATCGCGTTGTCGCTGGCGAGTGAGGGCGCCGCCGTTGCAGTGAACTACCATTCTGATCGGGCTGGCGCAGACCGCGTCGTGGAAAAGATCAAAGTGGCCGGCGGAAAGGCCATCTCTGTGCAAGGAAACGTGACCTCCTCGGAGGAGATCGATCGCTTTTTTAACGAGACGGAGAAGCAACTCGGCAATGTTGACATTCTTGTCAACAATGCTGGCGTCTTCGTCTGGTTGCCCTTGCAGGACGTAAACGAAAAGGAGTTTCATCGCCAGTTCGACACGAATGTGCTCGGACTTCTTCTGGCTTCCAAACGCGCTGCAAAACAATTTGGCGAGAAGGGAGGCTGCATCATCAACATCGGCTCGGTGGCAAGCACTCTAACTCCTCCCACCGCGTCAATCTACGCGGCAACGAAGTGTGCGGTGGACGGTATCACCCGTGTGCTCGCGAAGGAACTCGGGCCGCGGAACATCCGCGTCAACTCCATCAATCCTGGCGTAATCGACACCGAGGGCGCGCGTGCCATGGACGCTTACGAGCAAGTCGCAAACGCGATGAAGACCCTAACTCCGCTCGGTCGGACTGGCATGCCGGAAGACATCGGCCTGATCGCTGCGTTTCTCGCCTCCGACGAAGCCCGGTGGCTCACCGGAGAGATCATCCTCGGCAGCGGAGGCCTACGATGAATTCGCAAAAAGGAGCGGCAAAATGAGTAATTCGAGGACACCAATCTCGCGTCGCGACGTTCGAATCGGCGGTGCTGCCATGGTTGCCTTCACGGGACTGCCCACTGCAGTTTTCGCCGTTCAACCCAAGCCTGCAAAAATCCTCGCTCCGCAGAGAAAAAATCAAGGAGAAGCTCGCATGAATACAATCACAACCAAAGATGGAACCACGATTGTCTACAAAGATTGGGGCACAGGGCCGACGGTCATTTTTTCGCATGGATGGCCGTTGAACGCAGACGCCTGGGATGCACAGATGCTGTTCCTGGGACAGAACGGCTATCGCGTTATTGCCCACGACCGCCGCGGCCACGGACGTTCGAGCCA
>JAUTWY010000026.1 GCA_030838305.1 Acidobacteriaceae bacterium | reverse complement strand
AGTTGCGTGGCGCGGCGCTCGAGTTGATCGATGTCGGTGGGAAGCGAATCGATCTGGATGCGAATCGACGCCGCGGCTTCGTCGACGAGGTCGATGGCCTTGTCGGGCAGGAAGCGGTCGGAGATATAACGGTGCGATAGTGTTGCGGCGGCGACGATCGCGGAATCTTTGATGCGGACGCCGTGATGCACCTCGTAGCGTTCTTTCAGACCGCGAAGAATCGCGATGGTGTCTTCGACATTGGGCTCGCCCACAAAAACAATCTGGAAGCGGCGTTCGAGGGCAGCATCTTTCTCGATGTATTTGCGGTACTCGTTGAGCGTGGTGGCGCCGATGGCGCGCAGCTCTGCGCGAGCCAGCGCAGGCTTGAGCATGTTCGAGGCATCGATCGCCCCTTCGGCTGCCCCGGCGCCGACCAGGGTGTGGAGTTCGTCGATGAAGAGAATGATCCGGCCTTGCGAATCTTCAATTTCCTTCAAGACGGCTTTGAGGCGGTCTTCGAATTCGCCGCGATATTTTGCGCCGGCCAGCATGGCGCCGAGATCGAGCGCGACCACACGCTTGTTCTTTAGCACTTCGGGCACGTCGCCCGAGATGATGCGCTGCGCCAGGCCCTCGACGATGGCGGTCTTGCCCACGCCAGGCTCGCCAATGAGCACAGGATTGTTTTTCGTGCGGCGGGAGAGAACCTGGACCACGCGTCGGATTTCTTCATCGCGTCCGATGACCGGATCAAGCTTGCCGCGGCGTGCTTGCTCGGTGAGGTCGCGGGCGTAGCGCTCCAATGCCTGGTATTTGGCTTCAGGATTCTGATCGATCACTTTCTGCGATCCGCGGACGGCGATCAGAGCTTTTAAAATTGCGTCGTAGGTTGCGCCATGGCGCGCCAGAATCCGCTGTGCCGCGTCCTGCTTGAGGTGCGTGATCGCCAGCAGCAAGTGCTCGGTAGAGACGTATTCGTCTTTAAAGTTGGAAGCCTCTTTAAAGGCCTGCTCGAGCAGCTTGTTGGCAGCGTTTGAGAGCGTAGCCTGAGCCGCTTCCCCGGAGACTTTCGGGAGCTTTTCGATTTCTCGAGAGAGATCGCTGAGAACGGCTTGCGGGCCGATCCCGATTTTTTCGAGCACGGGCGGAACGATACCCTCTTTGTCTTCAAGCAGGGCGGCCAGCAGGTGGATGGGCAGAAGCTCAGGATTGCCGTGCTCGGAGGCGAGATCGTTTCCGCGCTGGACGGCTTCTTGTGCTTTTACGGTGAATTTGTCCCAACGGATGGGCATGGGAAACTCCATTTCATAATTTGGCGATTGTGTAATTGGGCAATTGGAAAAACCGGTTGAATGCCGGACTGCATTCGGGATTTTCAAGTTGCCGAATTGCGCAGTTACTTGCTTGCAAAAACTTGACGGGAGGCGGCAACATTCGCACCTCCCGTCGATTGTAGATCGTCGAGCTGCGCTCGGCGGGACAGCCGAGGCGGCTGTCGCTGCGGGAGCATCGTTTACGCGGCTTTGCTCGGCCCCTTGGCTTCGAGGGTCTTCTCGCTGCCCACGTTCACTTTGATTTGCTTGGGCTTGGCTTCCGCCTTCTTCGGCAGGGCGATCTTCAACACGCCCTTGTCGTAGTTCGCCTGAACTTTCTCGGAATCCACGGTGGTGGGCAGAGTGAAGGTGCGGGTGAAGCTGCCGTACTGCCGCTCCACACGGCGGTAATTCTCTTCCTTCTCTTCCTTCTCGATCTTGCGCTCGCCGTGAACGGTGAGGGTGTTGTTCTCGATTCGGACGTCGATATCCTTCTCGTCGATGCCCGGAACTTCGATTTTCAAAGTGACCTGGTGCTCGTCTTCATAAACGTCGACAGCGGGAGCGAAACTCGAGGCGGTCAGAGATTCGTCCCGTCCAGCTTCGCTGTTATACGAATCGCGAAATAAGCGGTTCATGCGATCTTGCAGGGTTGAAAACTCGCGAAAAGGTTCCCAACGGGTAAGAACGGTCATAACAAAATCCTCCTTTTAGAAATTGGCCTTTGGAATTTGGTGAAAGGCCCATCCTTGGACTAATCATGGACCTCAGTCATCACATTCGATGCCATGATTATTATTAAAGAATCATAAAATATGAGCGTGTTATTGTCAACATTTGTAATACATTTATTTTCATTAACTTACTGTGGCTATAATGCATTTCAGATAGGCCGTTTCCGCGATATTCAGCAACACGGGGTGGTCTCTTGCCTGGCCGCGAACCTCCACCAAGCGCAGTGTGCGATGGGCGTCACGGGCGGAGCCGGCGAGCATCTCCAAGAAGTCGGCCTGGCTGACGTGATAGGAGCAGGAGCAGGTCACAAGTGTCCCGCCGGGGCGGAGCATCTTCAAGGCCCGGAGGTTCAATTCCTTGTAGCCGCGCATGGCAGCGTCGAGGTCCCGCTTGGTCTTGGCGAAGGCGGGCGGGTCGAGGACGATGGTGTCGTAGCGCTGGCCCAGGGAGGAATAGTCCTTGAGCAGGTCGAAGGCGCTCGCTTCAATCCACTCGATCTCGCGGCGGTTGAGCGCAGCATTCTCGTCGGCGACTTCGAGCGCTGGCCGGGAACCATCGACGCCGATTACATGCGAGCATTGCGGGGCTAAGTGGAGGGCGAAGCCGCCCTGGTAGCAGAACACGTCGAGGGCTTCGCCGTGGGCGTACTGGGCGGCGGCAGCGTAGTTCTCACGCTGATCGAGAAAGGCTCCTGTCTTCTGACCCTCGAGCGCAGCGAAGTGGAACTGGATGCTGTTCATGGAAAAAATGGTCGAAGCCTTCTCGCCCTGCAGCAGTCCAGACGGGCGCGGAGGCAACTCCTCAAGTTGGCGGACCCGGGGATCCGCGCGCTCTACTACGGAAGCTGGACGCAGTTTGTTAGTCAGCTCTGTTAGCAGCGTCTCCCGCACGATTTCAGCATCCATGGCCTGAGTGAGAATCTGCATCGAAAGAATGTCGTTATAGCGGTCAACGATCAGTCCGGGTAGGAAATCGGCCTCGCTAAAGATTATGCGGTAGGCATTGGTATCGTGAAGGAGAGGCTCGCGATAGGCGATGGCATCGGCGATACGCTGGCGGAGAAGTGCTGGAAAATCGTCGACTGGCTCGCGTGAGATGAGGCGGATGGCGATTTGCGACGAACTGGAGTAAAGCGCGGCCCCCAGAACTTGCCCTCGATGGTCGGTGACGTTCACAACCGAACCGGGGGTAGCCCCGTTGGCCGCAACGATATCGGAGCGATAGACCCAGACGTGGCCATTCTTTAGGCGAGATGCGCCGCGCGGGGAAACTTTCACTCTGGCAACGGGTGGACTGCTGCTCACCTTAGACATGCAGCAATCTTAAACGGAGCAGCTAGCTGGCGGCTTGTTCGGTGGGAACGGCTGGGGATTCAGACTTTGTCGATGTGCGAGAACTCATCTCGTAGCGAGCGGCTTCGAGGTCGGTGTGAAGGGAATCCAGCGCCGTCATGGGCATTTCCGTGCCCCAGTTTTCCATGTCGCGTTCGGTCCAGCTTCCATTCAGGCGGATAGCGCCGGTGATATCTTCCGGGAAGGCATGGCGATAATCACCTTCGCGGGTAAGGATGGCGCCGAATAACCGGCCCGTGTGCATGTCGAACACGCGACGGCTGGCTTGACCCCCGGCATTGGCCAAGCAGAGAAAAACTTCCCCGGCATCGGCGAATTCCTGGCGGTAGTACCAGGCCTGGGGGGCGTCGATTTTGGGATGATGGCGGCGCGACCGTTTATGTTCGGGCTCTAGCGCCTGCATTTCGTTGGCGGGATTGAAGTACAGAATCCGCTGACAGGAATCGCAGACTACCGTCTGCTGGCCTGTGCGCACATCGTTATAGGTCTGCGGCCGCAGCATGACCTGGCACGCCATGCATTTGTGGTCGCGCACTTCAGAGATGCCGGTACCGCGAAACTTGGAGACGCGCTCATAGTGACGCAGGAGGTCTTCGTTTACTCCGGCCCGCATCTGATCGCGTTTGCCGCGCCAGTCGGTGAGCTGTTTTTCGTCCTCGGCGGTGCGTTGGCGGGCGTCGGCTTTCTCCTTTTCGATCTCAGCAGCTTCTGCCTTCAGCTCGGCTTGCGCGGCCTTTACTTCCTTGTCGCGCGCCTCGGCGTTGAGCATCAACTCAAGGATCTTGTCCTCTGTGGCGGCGATCTCTTTTTCGGCGAACTGGATCTCGTGCAACAGCGCCTTGTATTGGTCGTTGGTTTTTACATCCAGAGACTGGTCACGGTACTTGGAGATTTTACCGCGGAGGTCGGTAATCGTAGTTTCGTGCTTGCGGCGGGTAGCTTCGTCGGCCTTGACGGCGGTCTGAGCTCTTTCGAGTTGGGCCTTCGTGTCCGCCAGCTTATGCTCGATAGCGGCGACGCGTTTGGGGAGTTCGGCGATTTCATCCTGCAGGCGGCGAATTTCCTTGTCCGCTTCTTGCAGGTGCAGCAGGTTTTCTATTTCTGGAAGCATCCCGAGACAACTCAGTGTTGATTCTACCACGTGGAAACCTGACTTCCCGGCTGATGATCGGGCTTAGGCAGCGGCACAGAAGGCCTTCGCGGGTGTAAACTCTTTCGTTCTCGCCATGCGGTTTTTCCTTCACTCCTGGTTCCGGGGATTCATTGTGAAAAATAACGTCTCGATCTTCATTTTTACCGCTTTTCTCATCTTTCTCTCGGGTCTGCCGCTCTGTTCGCAATCCTCCTCGCCGGTAAAGCCCCTGACCATCGAAGCGGTTTTTGCTCCTGGCGGTCTCACGGGACGCGGCCCGGAAAACACCGAGTGGAGTCCCGACGGGACCAAGCTCTCGTTCGTGCAGCGCGATGATAAGGGAGAGCATGGCGAACTGTGGTACGTGGATGCGGCTACAGGCGAAAAGAACATTTTGCTCAGCGCCGCCAAGCTGGCCTCGCTCGCGCCCGATTACAACAAAGTAAAAAACGAGCGGGAAAAAGAGCGGCTTACGCGATATCACGTCGCAGCTTACCTTTGGGCGCCTGATTCGAAGCATTTGATCTTCGATTCCCAGGGACAGCTTTGGCTATTTGATCTGGCCACCGGTACTGCTGTGCAGTTCACCTCCGCGCCCGATCCCAGCGGGGATCCTAAATTCTCGCCTGATGGCACGCGCGTTTCGTATGTGCGTAAACACAATCTCTACGTTCGCCCGGTTAACGGCAAGGGAGAGAAGCAGCTGACGAAAGATACAGCGGACGACCTGTTCAATGGCGACATCGATTGGGTGTATGCCGAGGAACTGGCGGTGCGCAGCAACTATTTCTGGTCGCCCGACAGCACACAGATTGTGTTCTTGCACATGGACGAATCCAAGGTGCCGACTTACCCCCTCGTTAACTGGATCCCTACGCATCCGACGGTGGACAACGAAAAATATCCAAAGGTCGGCGATGCTAATCCGGTTGTCAAGCTGGGCGTGACGGACGCAGACAAAGGCAAGGTTCGCTGGATTTCCTTGACCGACGACGAAGAGAGTTACATTCCACGTTTTGGTTGGGTGCGCGGGGGAATGGTCTGGGCTGAGGTTCTGAACCGCAACCAGGACAAAATGGATTTGTACTTTGTCGATGTTAAGTCGGGGAAGTCGAAGAAGATTCTGAGCGAGACCAGCCCCGGTGCTTGGGCGAATGTGAATGACGATTTTAGAGTGTTGAACTCTGGCGACCGTTTTCTGTGGTCGAGTTGGCGAGACGAACATACTCAGCTGTATCTCTACAGTTTTGATAAGCAGAATCCGCTGGACCAGGAAGCAAAGCTCGAGCGCAAACTCACCCCCGGCGATTTTGAGGTGATGGGAGTTGAAGCTGTCGACGAAGCCACAAGCACGGTATTTTTTTCTTCCAACCAGGACGATCCAAGGCAGCGCCATATTTTCTCAATCAAGCTGGACGGAAGCGATTTGCGCCAACTTACTCCCGACGAGGGAATCTACTACGGCAAGTTCTCCGAGGACGGCAAGCACTACGAGCAGACGTTTAT
The DNA here is from genome assembly GCA_030838305.1 of Acidobacteriaceae bacterium. GTDB lineage: Bacteria > Acidobacteriota > Terriglobia > Terriglobales > Acidobacteriaceae > Sulfotelmatobacter. Next base: position 1,070 of record JAUTWY010000026.1, on the reverse strand, counting down.
GGGACCTTCGGCCGCGCCGCGGATGTCGCTATGTTCAGTGGGCGGGGCATGCGCTCCGGTTTGGCAGGCACGGAACGAATTCGCCGAATACGGAATGCGGGCTCCAACATACCTCGAGTTCAAGGCGGAGGATGGGACGACGCTTTATGGCCGCTTGTTGCTTCCTCCAGAGGCGCCGGCCACAGGCAAGATTCCGCTGATCGTGAACGTCTACGGCGGGCCCGCGGCGCAGATGGTTCTGAAGGAACCGATGAATCCGTTCGACGAAATCCTGGCCCGCCAGGGCTTTGCAATTTTTGCCGTCGACAATCGCGGGACTCCGGGACGAGACCGCAAATTTCAGGCCGCGATCCGTCACGAGTTCGGAGCAATCGAGCTAAAAGATCAGTTGGATGCTCTCGATCAACTTTTCCGGCAATTTCCGCAACTCGATAAGGATCGCATGGCGATTTGGGGATGGTCCAATGGCGGCTCCATGACGCTCTATGCGATGACGCACTCTGAGCGCTTTCGCGCCGGAGTTGCCGTGGCGCCTGTGACCGACCAAATCAACTACGACACCATCTACACCGAACGTTACATGGGTCAGCTCAAAGATGATCCCAAGGGTTACGCGGAGTCAGACGTCACAGCCGACGCTGCCAAATTGCACGGAGCGCTGCTGATGGCGCATGGCACCGGCGACGACAACGTGCACTTCCAGAACAGCGTTCAAATGATCGATGCGCTGATCAGGGCTGGCAAGCAATTTCAGCTGATGATCTATCCCAACAAGACGCACAGCATTTCCGGAAGCGATGCGCGCACGCACCTGTTCCACATGATTGATGATCACTTTGTACGGGAGCTGAAGTAAAGCCTTTGGCTGCTCATCGTACGGGCTCTCGTCCGTTCGTCCGGACGCAGCCCGGAGTGGCGCTTGTGGTCGCGGTGAACCATTTCGCTCGAGCCAAGCAGGGGGAGAGCAGTTCCATTACTTCCGCTTGTCGGGCTTTCGGGACGAACTGACTCTCGTAGTGCTCTCTTTGCTGGAACTTTCCTTCGATGAGCTGTCTTTGGAGGGACTTTCT
>JAUTWY010000019.1 GCA_030838305.1 Acidobacteriaceae bacterium | reverse complement strand
TACCGTACTTACAGATAAATGGCCAATCTACTGAGCGAACACTGCCGACCCAAGAATTTCTTGAGTTAGGGTTCTGGACGGATATCGGATTCGCTGACAATAGTCGTAGAACCCTGTGCGGGTGCCCCTCTTAGGAGTGGGTCGTGCGCATCTAAGCCCGAGAACGAGTCGCAGCATTTCATCGGGCAAAATGAGTTCGGCTGTGCGAAAAGCGCCACACTTTGTTACACACTTTCACATTTGTTGTTTGGGAGAAGAAGGAACATAAACCGAGAACAGGCCGTAAAATCAAGCATTTCTACGAAGTGCCGGGATGGCGGAACTGGCAGACGCAGCGGACTCAAAATCCGCTCCAGACGAGCAAAATCTCGCTCCCGGATTGTTTCTAGTTGACGGTGACGCTCACGCTCGCGGAGGCGATGCCATTCGCGACGACCTCCACTGCATTGGGCCCGGTCTCCATGGTTGTGGGCACATCGAAATTCGTCGAAACGATGGCGCTGCCGGTGGCGACCGCCATGGTGCTGTGGTTGTGGGTGCGCGCGTAAAAAACGTGATGCGTGGCCACATTGGTGATGCGCACCAGGGGATAGTTGGTCGCGGTTTCCTCCTCGTCTCCAACGCCGGCAGCTTGTGACAAGCCATTGAACTGCGTGCCGGAGATGCTGTAGGTGGAACCGCGCGTGACAGTTTGCGGGAAGGCAGTGATCGTTGGAGCCCAGGTAGGTGAGGGCTGCCCGGACGGCGTGTAGATCTGAACCGTGGGGCCGCCGACGATGACTTCTCCGGAGGGCAGTACGAGGAGACTGCTGCCGGACGCGACGCGATCGCTGGGAGTGAGCTTTTGCCCGTCGTACTCGTAGAGTGTTCCGGAGTTTCCCTCTACCAACACGTGACCGCTGGGCAGCAGCACTGCGAACGAATCGCCCGCATTGTCGTTGTTCGGGAAGTCGGGGCCGGGTGTCCATGTGCCAGGATCGGTAGGAATGGTCGGAGGAGTATACACAGCGGTGTGTCCCGGTCCGGCAGCGGATTGGGAGCCGGTTGCGAAGACGGTGCTGTCGGGAAGAAGCACGGTGGGGCCAACCTCGCCGGGAGGATTGTAACAACCGCCTGCATAGACCAGACAGCCGCTGCTGGGCGAATGCAAATCTACGATCGTGCTGGCCGCGGTGGCCCACGTTCCGGGTGAGGGGCTGTACCTTTCGGAGTTTGGAGCATTCTTTACGTCGACGGTGAGAAGGGAACCGTCCGGCAAGAGAGTCCAGCCCTCTTCGGCATTGAAGTCGGACTTGCCTGCGGATCCTGTGGCTGTCCATTGCAGCGTGGCAGGATCCAGGGTCGCCATCTGCATATCAAGTTTTCTTCCTACCAGAAATTGACCGTTGGGCAATACGACTGAGGGCGAGTCTCCGATGTAATCCCATCCCGCCGGTGGGGCGAGGGAAGTCCATGCATCGGCGACAGGATCGTAGATTGCGGCTTGATTGGTGAGTACGAAGTCGCCGCTGTTGTACTCGCCGCCGACAATCACGAGGCGTCCGTCGGCCAGAATGGCGGAGGCGAAGAACTGGGGCGCGTATCCGGCGGGCAGGCTGGCGGCTTGAGACCAGGTTCCCTTCAAGAAGCTTCCGAATTCATCGGGCCTCAGCCTGGACCAGTCGGAAGAATTTTGTCCTTGGAATATTACGGAACCATCGGTCAACAGAAACGCCAGTCCAGCGCCGTTGGGCGGCTGGTTCGCGAGTGGATGCAAGTTCTGAGGTGGCGGCGGTGTGGTCGTGGGAGTGGTGCTGTTATGGGAGCCGCAGCCGAAGAGTGCGAGGAGCAACGCGAATAATGCGGCAGACAGTTTCGTGAAAGAGGGTTTGGTGAAAAGGTCACGCCACATCTTTTTGAGCGGACCTGGCATACAGTTATTTTGTCACAACTCCTGGCCGAGTCTAGCGAGACCCCGCGGGGCTGGGATGCGTCGATTCCGTCCCGCCGCTTCGCCCCAAAAATCTAGTTCTCACGCACACGCCTCAGGGGCTAAAGACCGGGTCCTTTCAGGCCGCTAGCGGCACGGCCGAAGCCTTGATTCGAACCATTGAACCATTGTCCCTTTCACGGTATCGGAGGGGCATAGTGTTTGTCCGCAAGACGTGGTGGCGTGTTCTTTCATGACGCGCTGAAACCGGTGCCCTTTCACGACACCCTGAAGCCCTGCCCTTTCACAAACCTGCAGGCTTCCGGTTGCTGCGCTTCCAATAAAGATATCCGGGGACGCCGATCAGGACGATGGTGGCGCCCCAGAAGGCTTGGGTGGGGCGGGTGATGATGGTGTTCAGGGTCCAGGTGATGCCGATCAGGACGTAGATTCCGGGCAGCCAGGGATATCCTGCGCAGCGGTAGGGGCGTGGAATGTCAGGGCGCTTCCAGCGCAGCAGAAACATTCCGATCACGGTCAGCGTGTAGGAGAGCACCATGCCGAAGATGACATAGGTGTAGAGCTGATCGTAGCGGCCGCTGAGGGTGAGCAGGGCGGCCCAGATGCCTTGTCCGATGAGGCCGAAGGCGGGGGTGCGCCATTTGGGATGAATGACCGCCATGCGCTTGAAGAAGACGCCGTCCTGCGCCATGGCAAGACAGACGCGCGCGCCGGAAAGCGTGCAGGTGGCGGCGGCGCTAAAGCATGAGAGTGCGATCAGCAGCGAGAGCCACACCGCGGCGGCGGGAGAAAACAACGCAGCTGCGGCAGCGTGAGCGATGGTCTCGTGCCGGGCGATTTCGCCGAGCGGCAGGGCGTACAGGTAAGTCATGTTCATGGACATGTAGATCACGCCGACCACGATCACGCCCAGCACCATGGCCCGCGGAACATTGCGGCGCGGTTCTTTGACTTCGCCCGCGACCCAGGTGATGTAGACCCATCCGTCATACGCCCAAAACACGGCGATCAGCGCGATGCCCATCGCGGAGATCAACTGCGTGGGATGAAGTCCCATGGTGAGGCCGACGCCGCGCGCGTGGAAGTGCGACCAGTCGCCCTTGCCGATGGCGAATCCGAGAATCACGAAGGCGGCCATAGCAGCGAACTTGGTCCAGGTAGAAATATTCTGCAACAGCGCGCCCCAGCGCAGGCCCATCACGTTCACACAAGTGAGCACGGCGATGAGCAGCAGTCCGAACAGGTGGGCGCGAGTGATGGTGATGCCGGCGAGCGAGAGAATTACATGCTGTTGCGAAACGATAGGGAAGACTTGTCCGGTGTACGCCGCCGCTGCGACCGAGAGCGCGGCGATGGTGCCGCCGTTGGCGACGGAGAACAGCATCCATCCGTAAAGAAAGGCGACGAGATCTCCATAAGCCTGGCGCAGGTAAACGTACTGGCCGCCCGACTCGGGGAACATGGATCCTAGTTCAGCGAAGGCGGCACAGCCGAACAACGAAACTACGCCGCCGATCACCCACACCAGGAGAAACAACATGGGTTGAGGCAGCGGTCCGGCAATGTCTTTGGCGGTGAGAAAGATCGAGGAGCCGATGACGCCGCTGACTAACAGGAGCACGGAATCGAGCAAGGTGAGTCCGCGAACGAGGGTGGGTTGAGCCGGAGTGGTCTGAGCGTGGGCTGGGGGAGCTTCGGCGGGCGAATCCATTATCCGATTCCGAGTTCGTCGGAAGATTCCAGCGCGGTGCCGCAGCGGCGGCAAATGACCGAGGAGCAGTCGCCGCAGGTGAGGGGATCATTTACCTCTTCGGCGCAATTGGGGCAGTACAGCGACGCTGGATCGGGGTCGGGAGCGGGGTTTTGGGGACGTGTCGCCATGAAGAGAAAGACTGTAGCATAGTGGCGGTGGTCGCGTCTCTTGTACTCCGTTTGCTTCACCAGCCTGTGCGGTCGTTCTGAATGAAAAGCGCCCTGAATGGATCTGGGCCGGAGGATTTATAGTACTCTGCACTCACGCGAAGAGGGCAACATGAGCGCGAAGGATAGATTGCGAGAGATGGAACAGGTGTCCAGTTCTGAAAAATTCCAGGTAGCCGTGGTGCAGGCAGCTCCGGTGGCGTTCAACCGGGAGCGAACTCTCGAAAAAGTCCACGACCTTGCCCGTCAGGCTAGCGAAAAAGGCGCGCGTCTGGTTTTGTTTCCCGAAGCATTTGTCTCCGCTTATCCTCGAGGTCTCAATTTCGGAGCCGTGGTGGGTTCGCGTTCGGAGGAAGGGCGAGAACAGTTTCGCCGCTATTGGGAGAGCAGTGTGGATGTTCCGGGCCCTGCCGTGAACGCCCTCGGACGGACGGCGAAAAGTTATGGGATTTACCTGGTAGTGGGTGTCGTTGAGCGGGAGGGCGGGACTCTGTACTGCACCGTATTGTTTTTTGCCCCAGATGGCAGCTACATAGGTAAGCACCGGAAAGTTATGCCCACTGCGTCGGAGCGATTGGTCTGGGGTTTTGGTGACGGTTCGACGATGCCGGTCTTTGACACCGCGCTGGGGAAGATGGGTGCCGTGATTTGCTGGGAAAATTATCTGCCCTTGATGCGGGCAGCGATGTACGCCAAGGGTATAGAGCTGTATTGCGCTCCTACGGCCGATCCGCGCGACTCATGGATCGCATCCATGCGCCACATTGCGGTCGAAGGCCGTTGCTTCGTTCTTTCCTGTAACCAGTTCAATCGACGACGCGATTTTCCGGCTGATTATTCTTCGTCCTTTGGAGATGATCCGGAGGTGATCGTAACTCGCGGTGGAAGTTGCATCGTCGACCCCTTCGGAAATTTTCTCGCTGGACCCAACACTGAGGGGGAAGCGATTTTGACTGCTGAGATTGACCGCGCGCAGATCATCCGGGGAAAATTTGACTTGGATGTGGTTGGCCACTACGCGCGTCCAGATATCTTTCACCTCCATGTCGATGAACGCCCCAAAGAACCGGTCACTACTCAAGACACTTTGGAAGGGAATCGCCATGGCTGACAAACCGCTTACCTCCGACGAGAACTTGCAACAGGAGTTCAACCGCTGGGCCGCTGCCGGGGAAGGCCCGAAGATGGAAAGCCATCATCTCGATATCACGGCGAAGACGATTCGCCGGATGAACTTACGTCCTGGAGAACGCGTGCTTGACCTGGGATGCGGCTCGGGTTGGGCCACGCAGCTGCTGGCTCGGCTGGTGGGCGAAGGGCCGGATGGATTCGGCCAGGTCGTTGGCCTCGACGTTTCCGACGAGATGATTCGCGAGGCGCGGACTGCCTCGAAGGATTTCGACAACGTGCTCTATGTCTGGGGATCGGCGCAGCAGATTCCGTGGGAAGAGAACTTTTTTGACAAGGTGCTGTCGGTGGAGTCGTTTTACTACTACGCCGATCAAGACCGGGCGCTGATGGAACTCTTTCGCGTGATGGCGCCGCGTGGAAAATTATTCATCCTGATCAATCTATATAAAGATAACCAGTATTCGCTGCAGTGGGTGGATAAGTTGAAGGTTCCGGTGCAGGTGCGATCGGAGGCGGAATACGTCGAACTGCTGAAAAAGCATGCGTTCGAAAATGTGGAGGCTTGCCGCGTTCCGGACGACACACCCACGCCGGATGATTACAAAACGAAATCGTTTAACAGTCTGGAAGATTTGCGGGCGTTTAAGCGGGAGGGCGCGTTGTTGCTGATGGCGTCGAAGCCGGATCTGCGGACGCCGGCCCCAGGGTACACGATTTATTAAGGTTAGCGCGGTTCGTCAGGGGCTCAAGCCCCAATGTTTTTTGGGGGGGCGAGTTACGGCGCGGCTGAAGCCGCGCCCCTTCAAAGCGCTGCAGTCAAGCGCGTCTGCAATCAATCGTTTCTGCAGTCTGAATCTTCGGGCGCTCCCTTAGATTTCGCTGTCGTCATCGTCATCACTATCGCGATCGCGACGGCTCAAGTCCTTCACCGGGCTGAGGGCGCGGCCATCAGAGGCATGATGAATTTCGATCCGGCCATTCACGTTGCCCAGTTTGATGCGAGGGCCGCCATTGCCCAACTCCCCGCGCAAATCGTGGCCGACGAACCGGTGATGATTCACGTGCAGTCCGAAATCATTGTCAATTCCCCCGGAGACCGTGCTGGCTTCGATTTCAGCTTTGGAGTCAGAGGGGATCGTCAGCTCGACCGAACCGTTCACCGAACTCAAGTCTAGGGAGGCGCCCGCCAGTTGATCGAACCGCGCGTCAAGGTGGCCGTTGATGGTGGAGAGTTCGGCGCGGCCCGCGAGATTGTGAGCCTCGAGTCTGCCATTGATGCAGGAGGCACGCAC
>JAUTWY010000012.1 GCA_030838305.1 Acidobacteriaceae bacterium | reverse complement strand
CAACGTGGCCGGGTTGCTGACCATGATTCCCACCCCTACTTCTGGGAACTCGTTTATCGCGTCTCCGGCCCAGGCAACCAACTGGCGCGAAGAACTGATTCGCGTGGATCATAACTTCAATGATAAGCTCCGGGCCACCTTCCGCTTCATCCACGACTCCTGGAACACGACGACCGCGGTTCCGCTGTGGACCAATCAGGGAAGTTTCCCGACGATTGGCACCGCGTTTGGCGGACCTGGCGTGGGGTTGGTCGCGCGCCTTACGGCTACCGCTTCTCCTACGCTGTTGAACGAGTTCGTATTTAGTTACACCGTCGACCACATCATCCTGAACGACGTGGGCAACTGGAAAAGGCCTTCTAACTTCACGATGACGGATTTGTTTCCCGGGAATGGCGGAGGCGTACTGCCGGGAATCAATCTCGTGGATCCATATGGCGCCTACGGCGATTTCGGCCAGGATTCAGGCTATATTCCCAACGGAATATACAATTCCAATCCGACTTACACCTTTCGCGACAATGTCAACAAAATCGTTGGCAAGCATAACCTGCAATTTGGAGCTTATGTTGCCGCCGCGCAGAAAAATGAGTTCGGCGGCGAACTGGCGGCCGGGTCCTACCCCGGTTACCTAACCTTTGATCCTAGTCAGTTTCCCGACAGCAGTACCGGCAACCCGTTTGCGGATTTATTGTTAGGGAACATAGCCAGCTTCGGACAGCAGGATCACCTGCTCAAGTATTACAACCGCTATAAGCTCTTCGAACCTTATTTCCAGGACGACTGGCGCATTACCAACCGGCTGACGCTTAACCTTGGCTTACGGCTCAGTCTGTTTGAGACCTATCGTGAGAAACAGAAGCAGGCTTTCAATTTCGATCCGGCTCACTACATCCAAGGGCAGACCAGTGTGGACCCGACGAATGACAACGTCAGCTTCCTTACTGTTGACGGGGGGACACCCAGTGTCACAAACCTGCCGAACGGGATCGTTCAATGTGGGGTTACCCCTGGAGTGCCTGATGGCTGCATGAAACCTCACTGGTTCAACCCGGCTCCGCGCATTGGATTTGCCTGGGACCCGAAGGGTGACGGCAAGTGGGCCATCCGTGGCGGCTACGGCATTTTCTTCGAACACACCAACGGCAACGAGGCCAACACCGAGTCCCTGGAGAATTCGCCCCCTCTTGCAACCACCGAGCAGCAGTTGAATATCTCCGGTTACACGAATATTGGCGGCGCAGTTTCAGGGACGCAGTTCCCGCTCAATGTTGTTTCCATACCCGGCAAGGTGACTTGGCCGTACATGCAGCAATGGCATCTGGATATTCAGCACGACATTGCTCACAACACTGTGGGAACTGTCTCCTACGTGGGCAGCAAGGGGACGCATCTGACCCGGCAGAGCGACCTTAATCAACTACTCCCGACTCCTCTCAGCCAGAATCCGTATGCACCCGGAGAGGCGATTAATGCTAACGGACACGACGATTGCGGCACTATGCAGACGCCCAGTGGCGTCGCCATTACTGGCCAGGCTGCGATAAATCTTGGCGTGGCGGCTTGTGGGGTGCTGGCCGATCCACTGCGTCCCTACCCCGGCTATGGAACGATAACCCACCTGGAATTGAAGTCGTCCTCTGTCTACCACGCATTGCAAACGTCATTGCGGCGCAGCGTGGGACAGCTCACGCTCAGTGCCGCCTACACGTGGAGCCATTCGATTGACGATTCCTCCGATCGCAGCGATGGCAGCCTGGTGAACGCGTACGATTTCGTTGGCAACCGTGCCAGTTCCAATTTTGATCAACGGCACATCTTCAACTTCAGTTATGTGTGGGATATACCGCTCTTTAGGGGAGCAGGTCTTCGCCACGCTTTATTGGGTGGTTGGGAATGGTCTGGCATTGTGGGCATTTCCTCGGGGACACCATTCAGTGTGCTCAACCCCACCGACAATGGAGGCGTGGCTGCCGGTGTCGGCTCAGGTTCGCGGGCCGACATTGTCGGCAACCCTAACACGGGTTTTACCCGAACGTCCACTCCTGAGACGGGCCCCCTGTGGTACAACCCGGCGGCGTTTGCTGTCCCTAGAGGTCTGACTTTCGGTGATTCAGGCAGAAACAGCCTGCGCAATCCACGCCGCACGAACTTCGACATGGCCTTGTTTAAGCACTTTGCCATTCACGAGAGCGTGGCGGCCGAGTTCCGCGCCGAAGCCTTCAACGTCTTCAATCACACCGAGTGGGGGGCGATTGCCGGGGAGTCTGGGTCGGCAGGCGGCGCTGGCGACAACACAATCAATGCCAGCAACTTCCTCTACATCACGTCGGTGCACAACGCGCGCATCCTGCAACTTGCCTTGAAGTTCTTCTTCTAGCCAGGCGTGCGGCAGAAGCAAAACCCGCAACTCCCGGCCTCTTACGAGGCCGGGGTTTCTGTCGGAAGATTCTGCCACGCGTTCGAGAGCGAGCTATTCCACTAGGGGCTAGACTGAGTCCGAAAAGCTGCGAACTCGGAACTGGAGCCCTAGCCCACTTGCACTTGTTGCGACGCCGCCACTGCTTCCAGCGCGTGCTCCAAGTCTGCGATCAGGTCATCCGCATTCTCGATTCCTACCGAGAGGCGGATCATCTGTTCGGTCACGCCCATCTTCGCGCGCTCTGCGGCTGGGATCATCGCGTGCGAAGTCAGGACCGGGATTGAAACCAGCGACTCCACGCCGCCGAGGCTCGGGGCAAGCGTGAACAGGCGCATCGACTCGCTGACGCGGCGAGCGTCTTCGGCTGTGCCTTCCACTTCGAAGCTGACCATGCCTCCACCACCGCTCATCTGCTCGCGTGCTATGGTGTTCTGCGGATGGTCCTTTAGAAATGGATAGTGAACCTTTCGCACCTTGGACTGCGCCGACAAGAATTCAGCCACCCGCTGCGCATTTTCATTCTGCCGGGCCACGCGCACTGCCAACGTCTTCAATCCCCGCACCAGCATCCACGAGGCATGCGGGTCCATGCAATTGCCCAGCGTCGTTCGCGTTTCCCAGACTTTTTCGATCAATTCCTGCCGTCCGGCCACAACGCCGCAAATCAAATCGGTATGCCCAGATAGATACTTCGTTCCCGAATGCATCACCAGATCGATGCCGAACTCCGCGGGATGCTGATTGATGGGGGTGCCGAAGGTCGCGTCAATCATGCTAAGCAGCTTGTGCTGTTTGGCCAAGCTTGCCACTTTCTTGAAATCGACAATCCGCAAAGTTGGATTGGTTGGCGACTCCAGATAAAGCAGTTTCGTGTTGGCACGGATGGCGCGCGCGTGCTGCTCATAGTCGGTCGTATCGACGAAGGTGGTCTCGATCCCCATCTTCGGCAGCCATTGCGACAGGAACTTATTCACGCCGCCGTAAATATCGCGCTGGGCGACGACGTGGTCGCCGCCCTTGAGCAGCGCCATGAGCGTCGTGGTAATTGCGCCCATGCCGGAGGCGAAGGTCAGCGCGGCATCCACGCCTTCCAGGGCCGCGATGGTCTTTTCGGCGACCGTGTTCGTGGGATTGCCATAGCGCGTGTAAAAGTGGTCGGTGTGGGTGGCGCGCAGCTGCTCATCGTTATCCGTGACTTCGAACGTGGAAGTCTGGTAGATCGGAATGGACAGCGGCCCGTTTTTCTTCTCCAGGTTGGCCGCTCCGCGCGCCGCCTTGGTCTCGGGCTTGTGGGTGTGCCGTTTCATGTGAACCTCGCCTCTATCAGGTTAATGGTGCGAAAGAACTCCTGCAAGGGAAGGAATGTGCGACCCACCGTTTATAATTCCTTCTTCATGAATCTTGGCCTGAAAGACCGTGTCGCTCTCGTAGCCGCATCCAGTCAGGGAATTGGCCGCGCTACAGCGGAAGCGTTCGCTGGCGAAGGCTGCCGCGTCGCGATGTGCGCGCGAAACCACCATACGTTGCAGGACGCAGCCACGAAAATCAGAAAGCAACACGGTGTCGAGGTGCTTGCCGAGGCTTTCGACGTGACCGACGCGGGCGCCGTCAGCCGCTTCGTGGCTTCTGTCGCGAAGGAATTCGGCGGCATCGACATTTGTGTCACCAATGCGGGCGGTCCCCCGGCCAAAGGATTTCTGGCCGCCAGCCTCGAAGAATGGCAGCGCTCCCTTGAACTGAACTTCCTCAGCACGGTTTACTTTGCGCGCGAGGTTATTCCCCACATGCAACGGAAGCACTGGGGCCGCATCATCACGCTGACTTCTATTACTACGAAGCAGCCGGTCACCGATCTTGTGCTCTCAAACGCGGTGCGTGCGGCGGTGGTTGGGCTGGTCAAGAGCCTCGCCAACGAGTTTGGCAAAGATGGAATTCTGGTGAACAATGTTGGCCCGGGTTTCACAGCGACGGATCGTCTCAAGGAACTGGCTACTGCACGCGCCTCGCTGACGGGAAAAAGCGAGAAAGAGATTTTCGATGGCTGGGCCGCGGATGCTCCAGTGAAAAGACTGGGGGAGCCCCGCGAAGTCGCCGAGACCGTTGTCTGGCTTGCATCGGAGCGGGCTTCTTACATCACCGGGCAGACAGTGCTGGTCGATGGCGGCATGTATAAAGGGTTGTAGATCTGGGAGACCAAATGCGATCCATAGCATCTCGAATGTCGGTCATGACCGGAGAGGGCGCGCTCTCGGTCTACGCTCGCGCCAAGGAGTTGGAAAGCCAAGGTCGCTCCATCATTCATCTCGAACTAGGCGAGCCTGATTTTCATGCGGGCGCTTCGGTCGTCGAGTCCGCCGTCAAGGCTCTTACCGAAGGCAAAGACCGCTATTGTGCGGTCATAGGAGTTCCCGCGCTGCGCGAGGAGATTGCTGCCTATCTGCAGCGCACGCGCAACATCAACGTTTCTTCCGGCAACGTGGTGATTGCGCCCGGCTGCAAAGCCGCATTGTTTTTTGCCATGATGGCGCTGCTCGAGCCGGGCGATGAGGTTCTGTATCCGGATCCTGGCTTTCCAGGTTATGCCTCGATCGCGCTGGGCCTCGGCGCCGCCCCCGTGCCTTTCGAACTTTCGTCGCGCAACCATTTCCAACCTGACCTTTCCGAAGTGGCGGCCAAGATTACGCGCCATACGCGCATGCTGCTCACGAATTCACCCGGCAATCCGACCGGGACGGTGTATACCGATGCCGTGCAACGAGGTTTAGCAGAACTCGCAGTAAAACACGACCTCTGGGTGCTCTCCGACGAAATCTATGCTCGCATCATTTACGGCGGCGAATATGCTTCCATGCTGAGTTATCCGGGAATGCCAGAGCGTACTTTGATTATCGATGGCTTCTCCAAGAGCTTTGCCATGACCGGCTGGCGGCTAGGCTACACCGTTGCCCCGCCAGAGGTGGTACCGGCGCTGGCCATGATGGCAGTCAACACATACACGTGCGTCGCAGAATTCACGCAGTATGCGGCGATCGACGCGCTGCGGGACCGTGACGGTACCACTCCGCGCATGGTTGGCGAATTTGCGCGCCGCCGGGAACAGTTCGTTCGCGATCTGAATCGAGTCCCGGGATTCCGTTGCCAGCCTCCCGAGGGTGCCTTCTATGCCTGGGTCGATATTAGCGGAACGGGGACAAGCGCCGAAGAAGTTTGCAGGGTTCTGCTGGAAGATGCCGGGGTAGCCGCAATTCCAGGAGCGGCATTCGGCCCGTCTGGCAAGGATTTCGTGCGCTTCTCATTTGCTTCGTCGGTGGCAAATCTGCAAGAGGCTACCGCCCGCATCATGAAAGTCTCGGCCGCGTGGCAGGGAACTCTGGCCGAAAGATAAGCAATACTGAATCGACTATGGATCAGAGAATATGTTTATGAAGAAGCTTGTTGTCTTTATCGATGTCGCGATGAGCCTTTCCTGTCTCGCCGCCGCCCAAGCGCGCCCGTTTCCCGGCCCTGACGTTCAGCAGATTTACCAGCGACTGCTGCCGCAGATTAAAAAGATCCCAGCCTTTGACCACCATGCTCATCCCGGCTTTGCAGACGATCCCGACGTGGACGCTATGGCTGCGCCTCCGGACGCGAGTGAAGCGCTTCGCACCCGCGATGATAATCCTGAACTGGTTGCCGCGGCGAAGGCTCTATTCGGATATCCATACGCCGACCTTTCACCCGACCACGCCAAATGGCTAGTCGCGAAAAAAGCAGAACTAAAAAAGCTAAATCCCGGGACCGCCTACTTCAACATGATGCTGGACAAGCTCAACATCGAGAGTTCGGTGGCGAACCGCGCGATGATGCCCGACTATCTGGACGCCAAGCGTTTTCCGTGGGTCTTTTTTGCGGATGCTTTCATGTGGCCGTTCAACAATGAGCGTGAGACCGCCCGCAATCCTGACGAAGGGGTTTTCATTCCGCTGCAGGAGAAAATGCTGCACCGCTGGATGCAGCAGGAGAATGTCGCCAAACTTCCCGCCAAATTCGACGACTACTTGAACTTCATCGTTTCGACGCTCACAGACAATCAGAAAAGGGGCGGAATCGCGATGAAGTTCGAAGTGGCGTATTTCCGTCCAACGACATTCTCAGATCCAACGCGGGATCAGGCGGAGGAGATCTATCAGCATTACGCATCCAGCGGCCTGCCCAGCGAAAAGGAATATCGGACCTTTCAGGATTACATCTTCCGCTTTCTGGTGATCCAGGGCGGACGCTTGACTCTGCCAGTGCACATTCACACCGCGATCGGCATCGGCGATTATTTCAATCTGTCACAAAGCAACATCATGAATCTGGAAAGCGTGCTGCGCGATCCACGGTATCACAGCACAACCTTCGTGATGATCCACGGCGGTTATCCGCTGGAACGTGAAGCTGTGTGGCTGGCGGCCATGAAGAATGTTTACCTGGATTCTTCCTTCGGCGAGCTTGCACAGTACCCCTCAGCCTTCAAAGAAACACTCAAGATGTGGCTGGAGACTTTTCCCGACAAGATCACATTCGGCACAGACTGTTTCCCGTACAATCAAGTTCTGGGTGCGGAAGAGAGCTACTGGCTGGGGGCGGAGTCATCGCGCATGGCTCTGGCCGCCGCACTGGCTGAGATGGTATCGGAGAATGAAATCAGCGAAACCCGGGCTCTGGAACTTGCCCATGCTTATCTGCATGACAATGCCGTGAAGCTGTACCAGGGCAGAGTCCGCTAGCAAGCACATCAGGACATAGGGGATTGACCGCAATGGCAAAGAAACCGAAAAGCAAGGCTAGCAGCGGGAAAAAGACAAAAGCCGCAAAACCTCACTCTCGCGCCCAGCGGGCTGTTTCGAAACACGCGGCTCGTAGGGCTAAGCACCAGTATGTTCCCTGGCATACGATTCCGCTTGAGGAATTGAACCCGCTGCTGCAGAGGCAGTTCGTGGTTGGTCAGGAAATTATGCTGGCGCGAGTGCTGCTGAAAAAAGGCTGCATTGTCCCTGAACACAGCCATCATAACGAACAGCTTACTTACATCCTCGACGGGGCGCTGAAGTTCTGGATTGACGGCAAGGAAATCGTCGTCCATTCCGGCGAGGTGCTGTGTATTCCTGCACACATGCCGCATAAGGCGGAGGCACTGGAAGACACTGTTGATCTAGACGTCTTCAATCCTCCGCGTGCCGATTGGATTAACAAGACGGATCAATATCTGCGAGGTCAGAAATAGTTTCGAACTCCATGCCGCCTGCCGCCGCTCCGGACAGCGATACTGGATCCCCTCTGCCGCAGGCCACATTTCGTTTCCGCTGCATTGGCTGCGGTACGGTCGCGCATTCCGCCGCACAGGATTTTCGCTGCTCGCACTGCGGGAACTTGCTGGAAATCAGCGACCAGGCCTGGAAGTCCGGTAGCCTCGACGCCACTACTCTAAAGTCCGTCTGGCGTGACCGGCGTTCCTCGAACGCGCCACTCGATTGCAGCGGGGTGTGGCGATTCCGCGAACTTCTCCCCACGCCTGCGTCTTTGGAGCACGTTGTCACGCTGCGCGAAGGCAACACTCCGCTCTATGAACTCCCGCTGGCTTCACGCGCAACCGGCATTCCCCGCCTCTCTGCAAAGCATCAAGGCCTAAACCCGACCGGCTCCTTCAAAGATACGGGGATGACGGTTGCCGCGACTTTCGCGCGCCAGGCTGCGTACCGCTGGGTGGCTTGCGCCTCCACCGGAAACACCTCAGCCTCGATGGCCGCTTATGCTGCGCGAGGCGGCATGCGCAGCCTGGTGCTGGTGCCCGACGGCAAAATCTCCTGGAGCAAACTGTCGCAGGCTCTCGACTATGGGGCTCTTACCTGCCAGCTCCGCACCGACTTCGATGGTTGTCTGCACTTATTGCAGGAACTGGTGCGTCGTGCTCCGGTGTACCAGCTGAATTCCATCAATCCGTTTCGTCTGGAGGGGCAGAAGACGCTCGCATTCGAATTACTCGAGCAAATGGAGTGGCAGCCGCCCGATCACATCATTGTGCCCGGCGGCAATCTGGGTAATAGTTCTGCGATTGGCAAAGCGTTGCTCGAAATGCGGGACCTTGGATTGATTCCGCGTATGCCGAAGTTGTGGGTGATTCAAGCGGAAGGAGCCAATGCGCTGGTTCGCACGTTGCGCGAAACCGGTGGCAAGCGTCTCGTCAGCGTGCAGGCAGAAACTCGAGCTACGGCAATCCGCATTGGCAATCCGGCTTCGTGGGAAAAGGCTGTGAAGGTTCTTCAAGCGACCGGTGGGGCATGTGAACAAGTGAGCGAAGTCGAAATCGCGCTGGCAAAGGCCGAAATCGGCGCCGAGGGTATTGGCTGTGAGCCCGCTTCGGCTGTGACCCTCGCTGGCTTGAAAAAGCTGCTGCTGCAGGGCTTTGTGAAGCGCGAGGAGAGCGTGGTCTTAATCCTCACTGGTAATCTACTGAAGGATCCGGATTTCACCATGGACTTCCATCGCGGTAGCCTCTTTCAGGGAGCAGCGCATGAAAGCGAAAACACACAACTGAAGCCATTTCGCCATCCGCCTGTGGTTCTCGAGGCCACGCTGGACGCAGTGATCCAAGCCTTGGATCACGCTGAGAAATCCGACCGAACGCACTCGAATGCTTAAGCGTAATAAGAAGAGCCGTGGCCCAGCCTCGCTGCATCTGGCCCTCCCAGCGACCTCGGCCAATCTGGGACCCGCGTTCGATGCCGCTGCTCTGGCGATGGATCTCTACATTACGATCGATGCCAAAGCCGCCACTTGTCTCTCGATTAGCGCGACCGGGCGCGACGAAGGGATCTGCCAGGGTATGGAGGACAATCTCATCCTCAATACCTACCGCGAGATACTGGAGTCGCAGAGCGAGAAGGTCACTCCGCTGACGCTTCGGATTAAGAATGAGATTCCTATCGGCAAAGGCTGTGGCTCTTCGGCGGCGGCCAGGCTAGCCGGTATCGCCCTGGCCAATCATTTTGGACGTTTGCGCTGGAGCGACGCACAGATTATCGGCGAAGCCTCGCGCCGCGAGCACCATCCCGATAACGCGTCCGCCTGCTGGATGGGTGGGCTCACAGTGGCCCGGATGTCTGGCGAGGCCGAGGTGCAAGTAGTGGGCATTCGGCCGAAAGGGAAGTGGCCTTTGCTCTTAGTCATCCCCGAACAGGCTCTCTCCACCGAAGAAGCCAGGAGGGTGCTCCCTGCACAATATTCGCGTGCCGATGCGGTCGCGAACATCCAGAATTCCATGCTGTTGCTCGCTGCCTTCACGCAAGGGCGGCGCGATTTGCTCGCTGCCGCGCTCGAGGACCGGATCCATCAGCCTTATCGCGCTCCGCTCTGCCCGCTACTACCGTGCCTTCAGGAGTTGACAGGCAAACCCGGTGTTCTCGGTGTGGCCCTGAGCGGCGCTGGACCCTCGGTCATGGTTTTTCTGGATCCCAACTTCTCGACAGGGAAGGTTCGAAAGTTGGTTGCAGGCCATCTTGAGCGCAGCAGACTGAGCGCCGAACTGCTCCTGACATCTATTTCTCTTCGCGGCGCACGCCATTCCTGATCAGTTTGAGATTTCAACCACGCGAAACTTCTTGGCCGCCCCTGTGTTTTCAGCAACAAGGAAGGTCGTGGCTTGCCGGGAAGGTAAGCTCGGTTGCTCGGGGAAACGCAGGGATGAGGCAGAAAATGCTCGATTACATCCAGCCGCGGGAGAATGCCTCGTCTCGCAATGACCAGACTCAACAAGAGATTCAGAACTTCCTTCTAGCTGTCCGCTCTTATCCCGATCGCGCGGCAAAAGACCCCGGGCTTACCTTTCGCCAGCACCTTTGCACCTTCCTAGCGATAATTGACGACCGGCCGCGTCGTAGTTGAGCGACTGTCCGCAGTCTAGCGGCTGGCCGGCGGGACGATGCCATTCATTCGCAGATACACCACCATCTGTCCATAGTGATCGAAACCATGCCAGGCCACACTGGTTGCCAGTCCCAGTCGGCTTACCTTTCCTTCCCCGAAGGGACTTTTCACGGTGCCCACGAAGTTCTTCTCATTCACGGTCAGAATCGCCTTGTGCACGTAGGCAAACGAGTCGTTCAGGTATTTTAGAATTTCTGCTTTGGTCGTGATGGAGGCTGGTCCGGATTCGTCGCCGATATCCACCGGAGGTTTCTCTTCCAGAATTGCAGCTCCCAATTCGTAGTTCACCGCGGCCACGTGTTTTATTTGCTGGCCGAAAGTACGAACCCCTTTGAACTCGCCATTGGTCGGCGCGAAGTTGAATTTGTCCTCCGGCATTGCTTCAGCAGCCGGCACAAACTCGTGTTCCATATTCGAGACCGTGCGATCCAGCACTTCGGTCACAGTTCTCTTTTCGTCCTTAGCCTTACCGCTCTGGGCAGCGATGTAAGATGCCACCGCCAGCAGGCAGAATGCAAGACAGGCAAGTTTCTTCCCCATGATGATGTCTCCGATTTAGTCCCGTACTACGGCTGGAGCCAGTTTCAACTCGGTCGCGGTCAAGCGGTGCCGCAGGATGCTGCTCAACCCTACCACCATTGCCAGGGCGGACCAAGCCAGAGCCACGGGCACCCCCTTACGGGCGGCCAATTCTCCCCATAAGGCACTGCCCAGCGCCATGCCTCCCTGCAGCACCAGCAGGTACATCGACAGGGCGCGCGCCCGCATCCATGACGGACACATGGTCTGCGCCACCATGTTGAAGCAAGCCAGAATCCCAATCCAAGCCGTGCCCGCGGCGAACAACACCGCACACAGCCACTCAAAAGCGTGGACCTGCCCGGCGGAAAATGTCATGGCCGCGAATACCAGGGTCGCCGTCGCGACCAGCCCGTCCACCGAATAGCGCAGCCGTAGGCGGGGCAGGAGTGCAGCTCCCGAGAGTGCGCCCAATCCGAAGCACGTCAGAAGGAAACCATACCCCTGGGCTCCGTGGGGCTGACAAATCACAGGCAGCAATGCCAGCAGGGAAGTCGCACCGAAGCTGAATGCACCTGTGCGAATCAGCACTGATCGCACTTGCGGCGCGCCGCGCACATAGCGGAAGCCTTCCATAATTGCATCCCGTACCCGGCGACCCGGCAGCGGTTCGTGTGGCGCTCGCTGCCAGCGGCACAAGAAGAAAATCACGCCAAAGAATGACGTGGCATTCAACAGAAACGACCAGCCCGATCCCGCTGCCGCTACCACCATGCCGCCCAGTGCCGGGCCGACGGCACGGGCCACGTTGAATCCCGCGGAATTCAGCGCCACAGCCGCCGCATGGCTGTGGGGTGAAACTACCTCCGGCGTAATTGCCTGCCAGGCTGGATCATTCAGCACCGCGCCCACTCCCAACACCAGGGTGAACAGCAACAATGTCCAGGGAGTTACGGCGTGGACTAACGTGAGGACGCCGAGGCCTGCAGCCGCCGCCACCATCCAACTCTGAGTGAACAATAGCAACCGCCGCCGGTCGACCATGTCGGCGAGAGCTCCGGCGGGAAGCACCACGAAGAACACCGGAATT
>JAUTWY010000600.1 GCA_030838305.1 Acidobacteriaceae bacterium | reverse complement strand
ATCTAAGACAGAAACTGCAATGACTTCGCGATCAGTTCCTCCGTTCCTTTGTAAGGGTCGCCGGAGTTGTCGTACTCCATGGAAAGGTAGCCGCGGAATCCGGTTCGCTTGAGGATTGCGAAAGCGTATGCCAGATCCACGTGCACGTTGGCGCCTTTTTCGGTTGCCTCCGATTGTTTGACATGGCAGATGGCATAGGCGTGGTTGAACATGGCCTCGAGTCCGGCGTAGGCGTCTTCGGGAATTTTATGCATCAGTGAATTTCCAAAATCCGGCAGGCCGTGTAGCCACGGACTGTTCACCTTTTCAATCAGCTTTGCCAGAAACACCGGGTCTTCGGTGACGCCATCATCGTTTTCCAGATGGATGACAACGTTGCGCGTGGCGGCGTATTCGACGATACGAAGAAGCGTGGCGGCGCAGCGCCCGAGATCGGGTGGTTGGTTGTCCGCGGAAGCGATGTGCGTGCGGAGGCTGGGAGAGCCTAGGGCGGCGGCGGCGTCAATCCACCGCTTGTTGTCGGCAACGGCGCGGTCGCGCTCGGCGCGGTCGGCGGCGTAGAAACTGTGCCCGCCATCGAACGCGATGTTGACGACTGCAGATCCTGCCTTGCCGAGCGCCTCATGAAGATCGTCGAGATACTTCGGTTCGAGCGAGCGGAAATGGCTGCTCCAAGGTTCGATTTTGTTGAGCTTGAACCGGGATTTCACGTGCGCGGCGAATTCGGCGAGTTCCATCTTTGGCGCAGTGGGAGAGGCCGAAGCGCTTGCACTCTCAGCCGGAAGAATGAAGTCGCGAAAGGGATACGAAGCAACGGCCAGGCGGTCGTGTGGCGTGGCGGGAAAGGCGATGTGGGGTTGAGTGGGATAGGCTGCGCCGTCAAAAGAGGATAGCAGCGTACCCGCGGTGAGCAGGGCGGACTGGGACAGGAATTCGCGGCGTGTTTTCATCGTGTGCGCTCTACTGCAATGCCACCTTCATATCAAGATTGTGGGCGACGAAGGCCCAGGTGTCGGCGGTTTCATCGATTAATTTTGTGATGGATTTGCCGGCGCCGTGGCCGGCTTTGGTTTCGATGCGGATTAGGACGGGTGCTGGTCCGGCTTGATCGGCTTGTATGGTGGCGGCTAATTTGAAGCTGTGGCCGGGGACGACGCGGTCATCGTGATCGGAAGTTGCGATTAATGTGGGCGGATATTTTGTCCCTGGCTTCAGATTGTGCAGTGGCGAGTAGGCGTAGATCGCTTTGAATTCCGCGGGGTCGTCGGAGGAGCCGTAGTCGGAGGTCCAGGCCCAACCGATGGTGAATTTGTGGAAGCGCAACATGTCCATGACGCCGACTTCAGGGAGCGTGACGCCGAAGAGGTCGGGGCGCTGAGTAAGGACGGCGCCGATGAGCAGGCCTCCGTTGCTGCGGCCGCGGACGGCAAGCTTGGGAGTTGAGGTGTACTTGTTGGCGATGAGCCATTCGGCGGCGGCAATGAAGTCGTCGAAGACATTTTGCTTTTTTAGCTTGGTCCCGGCGAGGTGCCACTGTTCACCGTATTCTCCGCCACCACGCAGATTGGGCTGAGCGTAGACGCCGCCCATCTCTAGCCACACGACGTTGGGAACGGAAAAGGCGGGAGTCATCGAAATATCGAATCCGCCGTAGGCGTAGAGGAGCGTGGGATTTTGTCCGTCGAGGGTGATTCCTTTTTTATAAGTCAGAAACATGGGGACGCGGGTGCCGTCTTTGCTGGTGTAGAAAACCTGTTTCGTTTCGTAACGGCTGGCATCGAAATCGACTTTGGGCTGGCGGAAGATGGAACTCTTGCCGGCTACGGGATCGTAGCGATAGATGGTGGTTGGCGAGATGAAGCTGGTGAAAGCGTAGAAAGTTTCTTTGTCCTTACGTTTGCCGGCGAAACCGACGGCGGTGCCGATGCCCGGAAGGTCGACGTTGCGCAGGAACTTGCCACTGAGGTCGTGCACGCGGACTTCGGTGCGAGCGTCTTTCAGGTAGCCCAGGAGAAATGAATTGTTCACGATGGCGACGAACTCCAGCTTGTCGGGGCCCTGCCGAACCACGGTCTTCCAGTTGGCGCGCTCGGGATGGCGAGTGTCGATGGCGAGGACGCGTCCGCGCGGAGCATCCAAGTTGGTCTCAAACCAGAAGATAGGGCCATCGTTGTCGATGAAGGAATATCGCGCATCGAAATCGTCGAGAAGTTTGACAACCTGGGAATCCGGCTGCGTAAGGTCCTTGTAATAGACCCGAGTGTTGGGCGATGTGCCTTGCGAGACGTGGATGATCAAGTAATGGCCGTCATCGGAGACGCCGCCGCCAAACAACATTTCTTTGTTGTCGGGGCGTTCGTAGATCAGTTTGTCTTCCGACTGCTTGACGCCGAGGCGATGGTAGTAGAGCTTCTGAAAATAATTGGTGTCGCGCATGGTGGCGCCGGTGGGCTCATCGTAGCGGCTGTAGTAAAAACCTTTATTGTCCTTGGTCCACGAAGCGCCGGAGAACTTTACCCACTTGAGATCATCGGGAAGATCCTTCCCGGTGTCGACATCGCGCACGTGCCACTCATTCCAATCGGAGCCCGAGGTGGCGATACCGTAGGCCATGAGCTTGCCATCGTCGGAGAACGCTGTGGCGGAAAGAGCGACGGTGCCATCGGTGGAGAGCTTGTTGGGATCGAACAATTCGCGGGGTTCGGCGTTGAGAGACTCGGAGACGAGCAGGACGTTTTGGTTTTGCAGTCCGTTATTGTGCTCGAAGAAATAGCGGCCGCCTTCCTGTTCCGGAGAACTGAAGCGCTCGTAGTTCCAGAGCTTGGTGAGGCGGTTATGGATCGCCTGGCGGTAGGAAATTTTGTCGAGGTAGGCGAAGGTTAGTTTGTTTTCGGCCTCGACCCAGGCGTGGGTGTCGGAGGAGTCAGTGTCTTCGAGCCAGCGGTAGGGGTCGGCGACTTTGGTGCCATGGTAGTCGTCGACTTGATCGCCGCGCTTACCTTCGGGGTAGGAGAGCGGGGAGGATGTCTGGGCGACAGACAGCAAGGAAAGCAAGAACGGGAACAGAATTGTTAGTTGACGAGCCAGTTGCTGCATGG
The DNA here is from genome assembly GCA_030838305.1 of Acidobacteriaceae bacterium. GTDB lineage: Bacteria > Acidobacteriota > Terriglobia > Terriglobales > Acidobacteriaceae > Sulfotelmatobacter. Next base: position 8,765 of record JAUTWY010000600.1, on the reverse strand, counting down.
AAGTCCTCTTGGGCTTGAATGGATGGGGCGATCTATTTTGCCTGTGCGGATAGGAAAGAAGCAAGAATGCGGAAAAGTAGCAAAAGTAGCGAGCCACAGGATTGAGTGAGAGGGCGATTCGGGAAGTTGCGGAAAATTAGTCTTTGCCCTCTTCCATCTCACCAGGGTCCTTGTCTTGCAACATTCTGCGCAGCTGAGCGGTCCGCTCTTTTGTCATCGCCGTGGCCATCCTTGGGTAACCCATCGGATAGATGCAGCCGTACTCTCGTTGTTTATCTTCGGCAGGGTATAGTGCCCGGAGGTGTGCGTCTCTGAATGCCAACCATGCGCGTTGTGCATCACGCAATCTCTTGGTTGCATTTGGCCCGCCCTTGTTTTTCGCCAAAAGCTCTTCGTACACGCGATTTAGTTCAGCGTTGGCAGCAGAAGCATCTTCGTCGGCACAGTGCTTCATCTCGGATTGCGCCATGCCGTTTTCCAGCACGAGTTTTCATTTGATGGGGACAACGCTTGAGATAAATAAGAAGAAGGCGGTGAGAATGGATAAGTTTATGACTGCATTGTCGCCACAAGACGGGACTGCTGTCTAGACATCTTGAGTATGGAACGGTGGGGGCATGCCGCCTCCCGCAAGTTGCACAGGTCCTTCAGCCTGCAAAAGACGCGGGCTTCAGGATGACAAGAGTATTGAGAGCAGCGATTACGGCAGGGTACGACGGGCAGGCCTGCTGGCAGCCGATTTGTAGTCCGCGGGATAGAGGACGACGCAGCGGTTGAAGCCTTCGCCATCGCTCTCAGTGCGGAGATCGGTTTGGTCGCGCAGGGCGAGGTGGACGATGCGGCGCTCCCGCGAGGACATCGGAGCAAAGTGGAAGGGAGTGCCGGTCTGGCGAACTTTTTCGGCGGCGACGCCGGCGGCCATGCGAAGTTCCTGAAAGCGCATGGATCGCTGGTTCTTGCAATCGAAGGAAATCTTTTCGTGGTCCCCGGAAGGCAGGCGCAGGATTTCGAGGGCGAGCAATTCCAGAGCGCGGAGAAGTTCCCCGCCACGATCGAGGAGCAGCGGGGAGTCTGGTCCGGAGAGATCGACGAAGACTTCAGGCTTCTCCCACTCGCTCTGCGGAGGAGGATCGATGACGATGCGGTACTTCAGGTGAAGGCCGCCATGCGTGACGACGGCCTGCAGGAATTCATTGATTCGGTTGGCGGCGGCGAGTTTGTCCATAGGGGGAGCTCTTAGCTATTAGCTCTTTGCCTTTAGCCTGAAAACTAGAAACCTTTAACACAGAGGGCACACAGGTTCACAGGGTAAAGCGTTTGAAAGCAAATCTTATCGCAATCCGCGCGGCTCTTGTGGGCCTCAAGCTAACCGCTAAAGGCTATGAGCTAATAGCTGCTTCACTTATCTTTCTTTCGGGCACGTTTTTCGATCATCTCGCGCATTTCGCGGCCTAGCTTAGTGCGGTTCATAACTGCCTGTTGTGCGATCGAAATCAAATTGGTTTCCGCGTAGTACAGATTCAGTCCGGCTTGCAGATTGAAGAAGATGAAACCCATCATCAGGGGCATCATCCATGTCATCATTTTCTGCTGCGCCGGATCCATGCCGGCTTGGGGGGTCATGCGCTGCATGGCGAACATGCTGACAACCATCAGAATGGGCAGCAGGAAATAAGGGTCGCGGGCGGAAAGATCGGTGACCCAGAGCCAGTGCGCGTGGCGCAGATCGAGGGCGACGCCCAACATGCGGTAGTAGGCGATGAGGAACGGGAACTGGATCAGCATTGGCAGACAGCCGCCGGCGGGGTTCACACCCTCCTTCTTATAGAGCGAGCTGATCTCCTCATTCATCGCGGCCTTGCGCGGATCGCGGAGGCTGTACTTCTTATATTTCTCCTGGATGGATTTGATCTGCGGGGCGATGCGCTGCATTTTGAGCATCGACTTCATCTGCGTGATGCGCAGTGGAAGCAGCGCAACGGTGATGATGAGAGTTTGAATGACGATGGCCCATCCCCAATTGTGGACGATGTGGTTATAAGTCCACTTGAGCCAGAGGAAGAGCGGGCGAGCCAGGATGCCCCACCAGCCGAAATCGACGATGCCGCGGAGATCGGGGTTATCGTTTTTTATGGTAGGGACCGAGACAGCGTCGAGGACGGCCAATTCTTTTGGACCAACGTACATCCGCCCCGTAGTTGGGCCGTGAAGGTTGCCCACGGCGGCGCCGAGGACGTCGACTTTCGCTGTCTCATTGGAACCAGGTTTCGCTGGAACCTCCATGGATTTATGCAAGGTAACCATGGCGGCGGCGTTGGGATCGTTGGGAATAAAGATCGCGGTGAAGTATTGGTCCCCGGTACCCGCCCACTCGAAAGGACCCTTGATCGTTTTGTCGCCGCTAATACTCTTGACGGCGAGCCGCGAAACGTAGCTGGGAAAGACGAGCGCAGTGCGTTCGGTGGAGGCATCGTTATGGTAGTCGATGCGAGCGGCGGCATAAGAAGCGGGAGAGAGTTCGTCGCCAAATCCAGCGGGCCAGGCGGGTGCGGCGAAGATTTCAGCGCCTTCATGGAAGACCGAGGTTTCGACGTTCAACGCGTAGGTGTGATCGAAATGGAAAGTCTTGCGGACGACAAGATCTTGATCGGCGTACTCGAAGGTGATCTGGGCAGGAGCAGTAAGGTGGCCTTCCCCAGAAGCTACGTACAGCGCCGAGTTGAGGCGGTTGCGCAGAGACTCATCGTAGGTCCACAGAGAAAGCGGATAGCCGAATTTTGGCGCAGCGACGGGGTTGACCAGATCGAGCAGGCCGTTCTGGGCTTCATTGTCGAACTTTTTCAGGATCCAGGATTTAACTTGTGCGCCCCGGTTCGTGAACGTAATGCGGTAGAGATCGTTCTCGATGACGGTTTCGGTTTCGGCAGAGCCCTGCCTGGTGACCGTCTTAACCGCAGCAACAGCGGACGGAGCCGACGCAGCAACCGCAGGCGCGGGTGAAACGGAGGCGGGTTGCGCGGATCCTGGCTGATTTTGCGGCGGAGGAGTGGGAGCCTGCGGCAGGTATTTCTTCAGCAAGGGCTGGAAAATAAGGAGGACGACAAACGTCAGAAGAAAGACGAGAAGAAGCCGACGCTCAGCGCCGGGTTCCTGTTGAGGATTTTTGAAGTCGGGCAAAGTTTTATTAAGTACCTCGGGGCTACAGTCCGTTCTCTAACTAAGGAGCTTTATCGCAGCCCTGAAGCGCTGCGCCACCCAAAATCAATTCCACGCTGCAAGTTGCAGCTGAATTTTTTTCATCACAGTTTTCCGCAGCTCGTCTGCTTTACCACAGGATCATAACCGCTGCTCCCCAACGGATGACAGCGGAGGACGCGAACCAAGGCCATCCATCCACCACGCAGGACGCCATAGCGCTCGACGGCCTCCATGGCATATTCGGAGCAGGTCGGCACGTAGCGGCAGGCTGGAGGCAGCAGGGGCGAGATCGCCCACTTGTAGGCCCGCAACAGTTGCAGGGTAACGAATTTGGCAAAATGGCTCATGCGGGAAATATCGTATTCAATGGTTGAGCGGGAATCGTCCCACCAACTCGATCCTGTGGTTATTCTTGCGTCCCTCCGGGGCTGACTTCCGGCCTCATTCACTACCCGCGGCTTATGCCGCTGGGCTGCATTCTAACGCCGCTTCGCGCCTACCGCGTGTGTCCGTACAACTTACAACGTACAGCGCTCGACCTCTTGCCTCGCACGCTCAGTTCTCTAGGACTGTCGCTTCTCTGACAGCTTTTGCTCAATCACGGTAAAAGCGCGGCTGACTTCGTTTAATACTACGGAGAAGTCAGTGGCCAGCAACGACTTCTTCGGATTAATCACGACGTCCGCTGCAATTCCAGCGGGCGGGTGGGACTGGCGAACTGCTTCGCGCAAGCGGCGCTTCATGCGGTTTCGCTGCACGGCGCCGCCGAGGGCACGCCCCACAGTGAATCCGACGCGCAGACCGTGTGGCGCTGGCACTCGCCTTTTCGCCCGTGTCTCCAAATTCCCATCCGCTTCGGGTCGCGGCCAATAGAAGACGGTCATGGACGCCGAGAAATGGCGGCGCCCTTGCTTATAGACTCGCTCGAAATCCGCATGACGCAAAAGACGCGCCGCGCGGGGAAATCGTGCTGCTTGCTTTGGCGGCATGGCGAAGTCCCGCCGCGCTCCCAGCGCGGCATCAGCCATCATGCCTTCGGGCTGCGACAGAATGCTGGCTATATCGACCGTGGAAGTGAGCGGCACTAGAAATGACTACTCGCGGAAGCCGGGCTTCACGGAGACCCGCTTCCGTCCTTTGGCGCGGCGGCGGGAAATCACTTTCTGGCCGCCTTGGGTCTTCATGCGCGTGCGAAAGCCATGCTTCTTGCTTCGCCTGCGCCGGTTAGGTTGGAATGTACGCTTGGGCATGAAAGATAGCTGCTCCTGATTCCGTCGACAGTGTTAGGGCAAACGATGAGTATAAATGACGGGATGGGGTGAGGGCAAAGGGGGCGGGCAGTTCTGGCAGTTCTCAGTTCTCGGTTCCGAGTTCTGCTCCGCTGGTTTTCGTCACACGCCTCAGTTTGGTTTCTTCAAGGTGAATCTCTGCGCGGGATTGCACTGCGCGCGTTGCAGTTACATCCTCGACACTTGACAGGCACGATGCTTCGGGTTCCGAATAGTGCGCGCGAGAAAATTGCGCGCGAAGATTTTCGCACGCCGAAAAAAATTGTGCTAACATGCCGCACGGTCGATTTTAAGAATCTCATTCAACAAATGGCAACCGCGCAGGACACAAGTGGCGCATTCCGCAGTACACTAAAAGTTCCACCAACGAGTAAGTAAACAGCAAGTTCTAGACAGGCGCCCTCAAGCCCAGCCGCCGGGACGCCACGGCGGGTATTTCATAATTATGTCAGCTCAAGGCTCAACCCCTTCCCCGAATCCGTGGATGCGCATTCTGGATGCGCTGGAAAAAAAGATCAACCGGCACTCTTACGACACCTGGTTAAAACCGACGCGCTACAGCCACTCCAGTGGCGGAATTTTATTTGTGCGGGTGCCCACAGCGGAGTTTCGCCACGCCGGCGACAAGTATGCCGACCTGATCCAGGAAGCGATCGACAACCTGGGATTGGAATTCAACGACGTAAAGTTTGTGACGCCGGAAGACGATCCGGCAGCCACCACAGTGCGCCACAATGGCGGGCTCTCGATGGCTCCGCCGGCGGCGCCTCCGTCGCAAGCACGATTCGACTGGGATGGCGCGGCGCAACTGAATCCGCGGTATACATTCGACGCTTTCGTAATCGGCTCGGGAAACCAGTTCGCGCATGCGGCATGCCAGGCGGTGGCGGAACGTCCTTCGAAGGCTTACAACCCACTGTTCCTGTACGGCGGCGTGGGCATGGGCAAGACTCATCTGATGCAGGCCATCGGGCACGAGGTGAAGCGGCGGCAACCGGAGGCGGCCATCTCCTATGTATCGAGCGAGAAGTTCACCAATGACATGATCAACTCGCTGCGCTACGACAAGATGACCACCTTCCGCGACAAGTTCCGCGGCGTGGACGTTTTGCTGATCGACGACATCCAGTTCCTGGCGGGCAAAGAGCGCACGCAGGAAGAGTTTTTCCATACGTTTAACGCACTGCACGACACGATGAAGCAGATCGTGATTGCGAGCGACCGTTCTCCGAAGGAATTGGCGGAGATTGAAGACCGGCTGCGGAGCCGGTTTGAGTGGGGACTGATCGCGGATATTCAGCCGCCCGATCTCGAGACCAAGGTGGCGATCCTGCAGAAGAAAGCAGAGCAGGAAAAAGTCACGCTGCCGACGGATGTGGCTCTGTTCGTGGCGCAGAATATACGGTCCAACGTACGTGAGTTGGAAGGGGCGCTAATCCGGCTGGTGGCTCATTCATCCTTGATTGGCGCGGAGATTACGCTTCCTTACGCGCAGCAGGTATTGAAGAATTTCATCGATTCGCAGGCGCGCAAGGTCACGATTGAATCGATCCAGAAGATGGTCGCCGAGCAGTTTGGGTTGAGATTGGTGGAGATCAAGGCTAAGGACAATTCGCGGGCGATTGTTTATCCGCGGCAGATCGCGATGTACCTGGCCAAGCAGATGACGGAGGCCTCGCTGCCGGAAATTGGGCGGCAGTTTGGGGGAAAGCATCACACGACCGTGCTGCACTCGGTGGACAAGATTGAAGAGGTTCGCAAGAACGACAAAGATTTGAACAGGCTGCTCAATAAATTGACCGAGCAATTGGGCGGATAAAGGGCGGTATTTGGCTTTTTGCACCGAGGGGCGCAGTCTTCCTTCTTTCTCGCTGTGGATCAGATGTGGAGACTGTGCAAGGGTCAGACGAATTGGCAAAAGTGGAAATCTTCTCCCGGTAGCTCCGCCAGATTCGAGACCGATTTCTCACACGAAGGTATCAGGGGCAAGGCGGTGACAATAGGCCGGTTGCTAAAGTTTTCCACTTCTCCGAGCTGCCTACTGTTACTACTGGTTTTATAGGTTTTGTATTTGATATAAGGGAAGTAATAAAAGTAGCACGCGGCAGGGGAGATAAAGTCTATGCCGGTGGAAGCGGTCGTGGCAGCGGGGACGGCGGTGGGATCGATGGAGATCACGGTCAGCAAAGTCGAGTTGCTGCGCGAGTTGACGGCGACGCAGGGCGTGGTTGAGCGCAAGACCACCATTCCTATTCTTTCCAATTATTTATTCGAAGCGGCCGAGGGTAAGCTGTCGCTGACGGCGACCGACCTGGATCTAAGCCTGCGTACATCCTGCAATGCCAAGGTTAAAAAAGAAGGGTCGTGCACGATTCCGGCGCGCAAGTTGCACGATTACGTGAAGCTACTGCCGGACGCGGATATCACGATCAAGCTGCTCGAAAATCATTGGGTCAGCATTCGCTGCGGGCGGTCCAACACGAAGATGGTCGGGATGGCGAAGTCGAATTTCCCCAGCCTGCCGGTGTTTCCGACCGCGGGTGTAGTGAAGATTCCAGGGCAAGTGTTGCGCGGATTAATTGCGCGGACTTATTTTGCAATCTCAAGCGAGGAATCGCGCTACACGTTGAATGGCGCGCTGATGCTGCTGAAACCGGAGTCGATCACGATGGTAGCGACCGATGGGCATCGACTGGCACATTGCGAAAGAAGTGGCGAAAAGTTCGAAGGCGTCTCGGGCGAGATGAAGACGCTGGTGCCGAAGAAGGCGATGGATGAACTGAAATCGCTACTGGATTCCACGGATGCCGAGACGGTTGAGTTTGCGAAAGATGAGTCGACACTGTTCTTCCGGATTGGATCGCGGCTGCTGACCTCGCGTCAGCTTACCGGACAGTTCCCCAACTTCGAGGCGGTCCTACCCAAGGACAATAACAAGAGCATTACGCTGAATAATTCCGATCTGAACTCGGCGATTCTGCGAGTGGCGCAGTTTGCCGACGAGCGCTCACGCGCAGTGCGGATGAAGTTGGAAAAAGGCGAAGTGAAGATATCGGCGTCGTCGACGGAAGCGGGAGAGTCTGAGGATTCAATTGAAGCGCCTTACGACGGCGAGGTTCTCACCATCGGCTTCAATGCGCAGTACCTGGTTGACTTCCTGAAAGCCGCCGGCACCGACGAGGTGCGGCTCGAGTTGAAGGATTCGCAGTCCGCGGGGCAGTTACGGCCGGCCGAAGGCGATGATTATAAGTACCGGTATATCGTGATGCCGATGCGGATTTGAGCGGCGAACACTCAGTTGCTTGGAGGACTGCAGGGCGGCGGAAGATAAGGCATTGCGGAATGAGTGGCGGCTGTTTGAGTTATTCAGGGAAGAGTGCCAGTGGTTAAAGCTGCCTTTCGCGCCGACCTCGCTACTCCTGCAAGGACCTCACATCGCAATACTCGTTAGTGCCACCCGGCTGGAAGTGGAGGAGGGGCGTCCGCTGGGTCTCGAATTTTCTGAACTGCCCGTCAGGGCTCTCACTGACACCGGGAGCCTCTCTCACAGTGATCAATCCGCAGATCGCGACCACCTGCAAACTTAAACTGGTCACCAAATGATCCATGCAGTAGGCGCGAGGCTGGCGAGTATCCAGCGTACGCGGCTGCGATTTCATTCCCGGGGACCGAGCTGCCCAGTTTGGATGCTACTCGAGGAGTGGCATATCCTATCATTCGCCAGCCGTTTTTCTCTTGCCTGATAGGTCGCGACATAATGCGCAAATGGCTGGCTCACCTACGACCGGCGCACTGGCGAGGTCGAGATCACAGCTCAGAAGCAATCGCCCAAGGCAATCGCCCAAGGCTTGACCTCTGCCTCTTCCTGGCATACATTTGCGGCCAATCTTGTTCGGAGGCTTTTCCATGCTCGACGGATTTAAGAAGTTCATCCTCCGCGGCAATGTGGTGGATATGGCGGTGGGCGTGGTGATTGGCGCGGCCTTTGGCGGCGTGGTCACCGGAATGACGAAGGCTTTTCTGACGCCCTTGATCGCGGCCATTGTAGGTAAGCCCGATTATTCGCAATTAAAATTTTACGTTCGGGGAACGGAATTCCCCATCGGCGACTTCGTCAATGCCTGCATATCTTTTTTCCTGATTGCCGCAGCCATTTATTTTTTTGTGGTGGTGCCGGTGAATCTTCTGGTCGCGCGCATGAACCGCGGCGAGAAGCCGCCCGATCCGACGACCAAGAAATGTCCAGAATGCCTGAGTGAGATTCCGATTGAAGCCCGG